>WRET01000002.1 GCA_009779195.1 Micrococcales bacterium | reverse complement strand
TGAGCACCTGCAGGGCCCGCTCGATCTCTTTCTCGCGGCCGATGCCCGGGTCGAGCTTGTTGTCACGGGCAGCCTGGGTGAGGTTGCGCCCGAACTGGTCGAGCACCGCAGACCCAGCCGGCTGGCCTTCTGCCGGACCGCCTGCTGCCACCGGTTCTTTGCCCTGGTAGCCCGAGACGAGCTGGATGACCTGCTGGCGCACCCGGTTGAGGTCCGCGCCGAGTTTGTTGAGCACCTGCGCGGCCACACCTTCGCCCTCGCGGATCAGGCCCAGCAGGATGTGCTCGGTGCCGATGTAGTTGTGCCCGAGCTGCAGCGCCTCGCGCAGCGACAGCTCGAGGACCTTCTTGGCGCGAGGGGTGAACGGGATATGCCCGGAGGGGGCCTGCTGGCCCTCGCCGATGATCTCTTGCACCTGGGCGCGCACGGCCTCCAGGGAGATGCTCAGCGACTCCAGCGCTTTGGCCGCCACGCCCTCACCTTCGTGGATGAGGCCGAGGAGGATGTGCTCGGTGCCGATATAGTTGTGGTTGAGCATCCGCGCTTCTTCTTGCGCCAAGACAACCACGCGTCGGGCACGGTCGGTGAAGCGTTCGAACATCGCCTGCTCACTCCTGTCGGCGGGTCGGTGGACGCGCTGGCGCGACACAACCGAGTGCTGTCGAGACTAACGGCAGACAAGCTCGAGTTCTGCCTGTGTTCGCCACGGGCGTGACCGCGATCATCCGGGCGCCGCAGCGGACCAGCCTGGATCCACCGATTTGCGCCCACTGCGCCCACTGTGCGCTCACAGGTGCTGCTGTGCGCTCACGGGTACTGCTCAGCTGAGCGCCATCCCGCTGTGGCCGCTGAGCACGCCGTCGTCGGTGGACTGGTACGACAGCTCGCACTCGCCGGGCTCTGGCACTGTGGGCAGGACGAACGGCACCCACCCGGCGACGCTCTGGCCGGGTGCCACCGGTGCGAACGTGTCGTACCCGCCGCCAGCGAGCTCGGCGTCGAACACACCGGAGTCGACACCTGGGTGCTCGCCGTCGCCGCAGACGACCGAGAAGGACGAACCGGTCACCGACGCTG
Source organism: Micrococcales bacterium (assembly GCA_009779195.1). Taxonomy (GTDB): domain Bacteria; phylum Actinomycetota; class Actinomycetes; order Actinomycetales; family Cellulomonadaceae; genus Cellulomonas. Next base: position 127,306 of record WRET01000002.1, on the reverse strand, counting down.
TGCTGTCGGGGGTCCTGGTGACTTCGAGCTCGACCAGCGCGATCACCCCGTCGCCCAGCAGGTCGGCGTGCGCGTCTGCCGCTTGGGCGCTGAGCGTCAGGTACGGCACGAACGTCTTGACCGTGATCTGCACACCCGCGTCCGCGACGGTGTACGTCTCGCCGGGGGGTTCGGTCTCGCCGGCGGTGGCGGTCGTGGCAGGCGACGGAGCCGTCACGGTCGCAGAACCGTCCTCGTCTCCCCCGCATCCGCAGAGCAGGACCAGGGCGGCTGCTGCCGCGAGGACGAGAACACGTCGCATGGCCGCAGATCTTACCGTGGCACGTCCAGGGCGTCGCGGAGGGTCTTTGGTCCGGCTCCCGGGGTGAAACCTGGGCCGTGACCACCAGTGGTGCGCAGCGAAAGGTGTCAAGACCGTTTGGTGGTCGCCGGTTCCCGTGGTGGGCTTGACCTATGCTCCGACGCCCTCCCCGACCCACACGGCGTCAGGCCACGCTCACCGTGGCGCTGGCCCTGCTCGCCAACCTGCCCCTGCTGCGCGCCGCATGGCTGCACTTCGGTGCCACCGAAGCCGAGCTGGACGCGACGCTGCCCGGCGACGACCTCGTCGAGCACGCCAACCTCGTGGCGACCAGGGCAGTGACGATCGACGCCCCGCCGGAGGAGGTGTGGCGCTGGGTGGTGCAGATCGGCGCCGACCGCGGCGGTTTCTACTCCTACGACGCGCTGGAGAACCTCGTGGGCTGCAAGGTGCGTTCGGCCGACGAGGTCGACGAGCGCTGGCAGCACCTGGAACCTGGCGACCGGGTCCACCTGCACCCCACGCTGTGGCTGGAGGTTGCCGAGGCCACGGTGAACCGTGCGCTCGTCCTGCACGGTGACGGCACCCAGCCTGACGCGCCGATGTCCGGGTTCACCTGGGCGTTCGTCTTGCACCGCGGTCAGCGCGGCCGGACCCGCCTGGTGATCCGCGAACGCTACAGCTACCGCTCGGGCTGGGACGGCCTGGTGATCGAACCGCTGGCTGCCGTGAGCTTCGTCATGACCGAGAAGATGATGCGCGGGATCAGGTCCCGCGCACAGGCGGCCGCTGCCGTGAAGTAGACGGCTGTACCTGCGATCACCCAGACTGGGAGCATGGCTCGACGGATCGTGCAGGTGGTGGCCTCCAGCTCTGCCGACACCGAACGCCACGTGCGCGACGTGGCGGCGCAGCTGGCCGCCGACGGGTGCGCTGTCATGGTGGTCGCCGCCAAAGACGCCGACGTGGTGGCCGACGAGCGGGTGCGCCATGTGCCAGCGAACCTCACCGACCGCCTGCCGGCAGCCGACGCCGGTGTGGTGCGCACGGTGCGCCGCCTGGCCCGGGGTGCTGACGTGGTGCACGCCCACGGGCTGCGGGCGGGGGCGGCAGCGGTGGCGGCTGTGCGCTCCCTGCGCGGGTGCAAACCGGCGGTCGTGGTGACGTTGCACGACCTGCCGACCGGGCCGGCGGGGATGCGAGGGGTGTCGGCGGTGCTGGAGCGGGCTGTCGCGCGCGGCGCTGACGTCTGCCTGGGGGTCTCGTCGGACCTGGTCGAACGGGTCCGCGGGCACGGTGCCGAGCACACAGCCAGAGCCCTGGTCGCCGCGCCGTCGCGCCAGACGGCTGGGCGCAGGGCCGACGAGGTCCGCTCTGGGCTCAAGGTGGCTGACGGCACCTTGGTGGTGCTCACCGTCGCTGCGTTGGTCGCGCACAAGGGCCTAGGGCTGCTGGTCGACGCTGCCGCCACGATGTTCGACCCGGCGCGCCCTGACCGGTTCCGCTGGCTCGTGGCCGGTGACGGACCGCTGCACGACGAGCTGGACATCCAGGTCGCCCGCACCGGAGCACCGGTGACGTTGCTGGGACCACGCGACGACACCGCCGACCTCATGGCCACCTGTGACGTGTTCTGCTCCACCTCGCAGTGGGAGGGCCAGTCCGTACCTGTCCAGCAGGCGCTGGCAGCCGGTGTCCCCGTCGTCGCCACCGACGTCGGCGGGACCGCCGAGGTCACCGGTGACGCGGCGGTCTTGGTCCCCTACGACGCCGACCTGCTCGCCGAAGCCCTCACCGGTCTGCTGGACTCCGCCGACGAGCGGCAGGCCCGGTCGCAGGCGTCGGCCGCCCAGGCGGCGCACCTGCCCACCGACGAGGACGTCTTGGCGCAGCTCACCGAGGTCTACACCACCTTGCCCTCGCGGGCCGACCGGCCCTGCTCACCCGAACCGGCCGACCCGGCGTAGCCAACGTCCGACCCTGGACCCCAGACAGGGCACACTAGGGGTATGAGTACTCCCGCACAGCCGGCGTGGCGTTCCGCCGTCAGCCGGTTCGTCATCCCGCTCGGTGCGATGGTCATCGCTTTCGCGGCGGGGTGGACCGTCGGGGCCGGACGCGCCTCCGACAACACCCCGACGACCGGCTGGACCGACGCGACCGTCACCGTCACCGGCACCCAGGCGAAGGTCAAAGCCGACGGTTCGACGTTCGAGTTCGGCCAGTCCGTGCCGGGCTGGCTCGACAAAGACGGAAAGTGGCAGGAGAACACCTGGCCGGCCTGCCTCGCCGACGGGTTCTCGGGCACCGTTCCGGTGCTGGTGTCCACCACGGTGGTGGACAGCACCTCCATCACCGCCGTGGTCGCGGTGAACTGCCGCAAGTAACACCTACGCCCTGGCAGACGGCGGGCCCTCTCGACACACCGCCGTGCCCGGCCCTAGGGTGTTACCCGTAGTCGCTGTGCAGTAGTTGTCACACCACGCTCATCGGGCGGACGACGACCACCGTGATTCACCGGTCCCGGGTCGTCGGGGTCGTACCACCACCGCAAGGAGAGCAAGTCATGGCCACTGGAACCGTGAAGTGGTTCAACGCCGAAAAGGGTTACGGTTTCATCGCCCCAGACGACGGCGGCGCCGACGTTTTCGTCCACTACAGCGCCATCCAGTCCGGCGGCTACCGCTCGCTGGAAGAGGCTCAGAAGGTTTCGTTCGAGGTGCAGCAGGGTCCCAAGGGCCCGCAGGCGTCCAACGTCTCCCCTGCCTGATTCGTCGTCGACAGCGGCCGGTCCCCCCGGGGGGCCGGCCGCTGTCGCATGTCGGTCGTGTGCGACGAACCGGCCAAGACTGCCACAAGACCGCCGCGGTCCCCTAGACTCGACGTGTGATCTTCAAGGGCGTCAGCGAGGGGCGTCCGTACCCTCCTCACGGCCTCGACGGCATCAAGCAGTGGGCCGAGATCGCCCCTCGCCTGGTCCGGCTGGACCAACTCATCACCACCCGGCGCACGCTCGACCTCGGAGCGCTGCTGTCGGAGGACTCGACCTTCTTCGGTGACCTGTTCGCCCACGTCGTGCAGTACCACGGTGAGATGTACCTGGAAGATGGCCTGCACCGTGCGGTCCGCGCGGCGCTGCAAGGACGACGGGTGTTGCACGCCCGGGTGCTGGAGCTGTCGTGAGCGACCCCAACCTTGCCCGCCTGGCCCGGCGCCACGCCGAGCACGAACGTCAGTCGGTGCTCTTCGGCGTGATCTTCGCGGTCCTGGCCGTCACGTTGCTCGTCGGGGCTGCGATCTACACCGAGATCGTTCCGCTGCCGTTCGTGAACCGGCCGTTCTCGACCCCCCACACGCCTCCGCCTCCGCCGGTCCCGTGCCCGCCTGAGGGTGTGCTGGCGGTCGAGCTGGACACGGTCAACGTCGCCGTGTACAACACCACGACCTACGGCGGCCTGGCCAAGACGACGGGCGCCGACCTGGAGAAGGCGGGGTTCACCCTCGTCGACACAGCCAACTCCGAGAAACGCCTGTCGGAGACAGCGATCGTCTTCGGCCCTGAGGCCATCCCCCAGGCGTACACCCTGGCCCTGTACGTCCCCAAAGCCACTTTGAGCTACGACTCGAAACGTACCGGCACCACGCTCGACCTCATGCTCGGCGCGGACGGTCCTGGTGTGGTCGGCCCCGAGTTCGACGCGAACGTCCCGCTCGAACCTGCCCCTGGCTGCTTGCCCGTCGAGAAGATCAAATAGGCTGCACCAACAAGGCGCGCAGGGCGGCGGTCTCGTCGTCGGTCAGGCCCAAACCGTCGTGCAGGTAGCCGTCGAAACCGCCGAAACCGTCGGCGACGTGCTTCAACGCCGTGCGCAGATATTCGATGCGGACTTCGAGCATAGGTTCGAGCAGCTGCGGGGGGGCACCTGCGGCAGCGTACTGCTCGACAAGAGGCACGAACATGGCCCGCACCGCCGGGTTGACGGCCAGGTACTCGGTCTCGATGGCCTCGTCGTCGACACCGGCGGTCGCCAGGAGCACAGTCGCCACCCACCCGGTGCGGTCTTTGCCGGCGGTGCAGTGCAGCAGGACCGGCGCACCGTCAGCCTCGACCACCGCGCGCAGCGCACGGGCGTAGGCTGCGCGGGCCGCACCGGCGACGACCAGGTCGCGGTAGGTGCGGTTCATCTGCACGACCGGGTCGAACAGGCCGAACGCCGAGGTGAACGCGACTGGGTCGCTCATCAGCTGTGCCTGGCCCTGCGCGATCTGCGGGGGCACGTCTGCCAGGACGTCGCAGTGGTGGTAGGCAACACCGTCTGGCAGCCGGTCGCGACGCTCGGTGACCTCCCCGGCGGTGCGAAGGTCGACGACGGTGGTGATACCCAGCGCCGCCAGCTCGTCGGCCGCCCCTGGGTCGGTAGGCTCGGCGGACCGGTAGAAACGCCCGGCGACCAGCCGCCCACCTGCCACCTGGCGTTCACCCAAGTCACGCAGGTTGGGCACCGCACGGGACTCCCGGGCGAACGGGTCGGCAACCATACCACCAGCCTCGCACATGTTGTCAGCGCCGTCTGGCCAAACGACACCGAAGCGGTCCGGGACGAATCCGGCTGTGTTGGGACTAGACTCACCGCATCGCATTCTCCGACGAGAAGGAGCCGAGATGACGATGCCGCCGCCGCCCCCTGGCGGATACCCCGACCCCAACCAGCCGTCCCAAGGTGGCTACGGCCAGCCCGCTGACGGTGGCTACGGCCAGCCTGCCGGTGGCGGCTACGGCCAGCCTGCTGGTGGCGGCTACGGCCAGCCTCCTGGTGGCGGCTACGGCCAGCCCGCGCAGCCCGCCTACGGCGGCGCCCCGGCCCAGTACGGGGCCAACCCTGAGGAGAAGAACATCCTCGGCATCCTGGCTCTGGTCTCCGGCATCCTTGGCGTGCTCTGCTGCGGCAGCGTCCTGTTTGGCGTCGGCGGGCTCATCCTCGGCAAGCTGAGCATGTCAGCAGCCAAAGAGGGACGGGCGACCAACGGAGGTATGGGAACCGCAGGGTTCTACCTCGGTATCGCCGGTCTCGCGCTCGCCGTGCTCTACTGGGTCCTCTACATCGGCGGCGTCTTGTCCTTCGGCCTCACCTGAGAACACCCTCGACCGCGTCTGCCTGTCCCCATACAGGCAGACGCGGTTTGTGCTGTCGGGGGTCAGATGCCGCCTGCGACGTTGAAGAGGAAGCCCAGCAGGTAGGTGGCAGCGGCAGCCCCCCAGCCGATGGCCAGCTGGCGCAGGGAGCGCCACAGGGGCGACGACCCGGACAGCAGACCGACGACCGCCCCGGTGGCCATGAGGGCCAGACCGACCAGACTGGCTGACCACACCACAGCGGCCAGGCCTTGCGCGCCGAGCAGGTACGGCACGACAGGGACGAGAGCACCTGAGGCGAAGAACGCGAACGACGAGCCAGCAGCGCCCCACCCGGTGCCGACAGCCTCGTGGTCGTCGTCGTCGAGAGCGCCGAGGCGGCCACCAGGCAGGTTGCCTAGCGACGGACGGTCGCCTTGGTCGTACTGGGGGTCGTCGGACCACGCCGGGTCGTGGTGCGTGGCGATCTCCAGCAGCGCACGGGCACGGGCTGTGGCCAGCTCAGGGTCCATACCGTGGGCCCGGTAGACCAGCGCCAGCTCGTTGGCCTCGGCGTCCAGGGCCGCCAACGCGTCCGGTGACCCCAGAGCAGGGCGCCGGGCCGACAACAGCTCGCGCTGGGAGCTGACCGACACGTACTCACCGGCCGCCATGGACAGCGCCCCTGCGAGCAACCCCGCGATACCGGTGACCAGCACCGTCGCCGACGAGACCCCTGTCGCCCCGATACCGAGCACCAGGGCGAGGTTCGAGACCAGACCGTCGTTGGCGCCGAACACGGCCGCCCGGAACGACCCGGACATACGCTGGCGCCCCCGGGCAGCCAGACCACGGACGACCTCGGCGTGGACCGCCTCGTCGGCGACCATCTGCGACGTCACGTCCACGTCGGTGCTCTGCGACCCCCGGGTCTCGGCCCGTTGGGCCAACGCCAAGACGAACACCCACCCGAACCTGCGCGCCGCCCAGCCCAACCCATGGCTGCGCAGCGCGTAACGCGGCCGCCCTACGTGGTCGCCCAGGAGCGCCAGCCAGTGGGCCTCGTGGCGCCCTTCCGCCTCGGCGAGGGCCAGCAGGATCTCGCGGTCCTCGCCCTCGCAGCGCTGCGCCAGGTCGCGGTAGACGACCGCCTCGGCCCGTTCGGCTGCCAGGTGCCGGCGCCAACGGCGTATCTCAGCGCGGGAGGGTTGGCTCACGCCGGTCATCCTGCCATGTGGCGTACGCCTGTGGGCGCGCGTCCGTCGGCCGGTACCCACACCGTGTGGGCCCGGTAGGCTGGACCTGTACCAACCTGTGCGCGAGAGGGTCCACCGTGAAGTCCACGTCCGCATTCGTCGTCGGGGTCGGCGTCGGCCTGCTCCTGGGAACCAAAGCCGGCCGCGAGAAGCTCGACCAGCTCAAAGACTGGGCCACCGACGCCTGGCAGGACCCACGGGTCCAAGAGCACGTCGCCGGAGCCAGCGAGAAAGCCAAGACCTACGTCGCCGAGCAGAGCGCTGCCCTGCGCGACCAGGTCAACGCGACCCTCCACCCCGAGGAAAGCTGAGCAGAAGGTCCAGGCTGAGCGCTGGCGCCCGACCATCCGGGCGCCAGGCACGATCCAGCTCAGCCGAGGGCGTCGGCGACGACCTGCCTCGCCTCGGCCTGGACCTGGGACAGGTGCTCAGGGGAGACGAACGACTCGGCGTAGATCTTGTAGACGTCTTCGGTGCCCGAGGGGCGCGCGGCGAACCACGCGTCCGCTGTGGTCACCTTGAGACCACCGATCGCGGCACCGTTGCCGGGGGCCGCGGTGAGCCTCGCGGTGATCGGCTGGCCTGCCAGCGTCGTGGCCGCGACCTGGTCTGGGGACAGCTTGCCCAGGGTCGCTTTCTGCTCGCGGGTCGCGGCAGCGTCGACCCGGGCGTACCAGGACTGGCCGAACCTGCCCACGAGGTCGCCGTGCAGCTGGCTGGGGGACTTGCCGGTCGTGGCCAAGATCTCCGAGGCGAGCAGCGCAGGCAGGATCCCGTCTTTGTCGGTGGTCCACACGCTGCCGTCTTTGCGCAAGAAGCTGGCTCCGGCTGATTCTTCTCCGCCGAAACCGATGGACCCGTCGACCAGGCCGGGCACGAACCACTTGAACCCGACAGGCACCTCGACCAGCGTGCGGCCCAGGTCGCCGGCCACACGGTCGATGAGCGAGGAGGAGACCAGGGTCTTGCCGATCGCCGCACCCGGTCCCCACCCCGGGCGGGCACCGCCGAACAGGTACGCCACAGCGACGGCCAGGTAGTGGTTGGGGTTCATGAGCCCGGCGTCGGGTGTGACGATCCCGTGCCGGTCACTGTCAGCGTCGTTGCCTGTGGCGATGTCGTACGGAGCGTCGTGCGACATCCGCGCGACCAGGCCCGCCATCGCGTGGACCGACGAGCAGTCCATACGGATCTTGCCGTCCCAGTCCAACGTCATGAACGCCCAGCGCGGGTCGACCGTGGGGTTCACGACGGTCAGGTCCAGCCCGTAGCGTTCGCCGATCGCCGCCCAGTACTCCACCGACGCGCCACCGAGCGGGTCAGCGCCCACACGCACCCCGGCAGCACGGATCGCCTCGAGGTCCAGCACCTGCGCCAGGTCGTCGACGTAGGCAGACAGGTAGTCGTGCTTGCGGGTGGTCTCGGCAGCCAAGGCGGCCTCGGCGGCCAGGCGGGGCACCTGGCGCCACCCGTCACGCAGGATCTGGTTGGCACGTGCGGCGATGGCACTGGTGGAGTCCGAACCAGCGGGGCCGCCGTCGGGCGGGTTGTACTTGAACCCACCGTCGCGCGGAGGGTTGTGCGAGGGGGTCACGACGATCCCGTCGGCCAGGCCCGGCCCGGCGGTGCGCACACCCGCGTCCGACCCGGCGCCGTTGTAGCTCAAGATGGCGTGGGAGACCGCTGGGGTGGGAGTCCACGAGTCGCGGGCGTCCACCCGTACCTCGACACCGGCAGCGGCGAGCACCTCGATGGCTGTGCTCCACGCCGGGTGCGACAGGGCGTGGGTGTCACGGCCGATGAACAAAGGCCCGTCGGTGCCCTGGCTGCGGCGGTACTCGATGATGGCAGCCGTGGTCGCGACGATATGCGCCTCGTTGAACGCAGTGTCGAACGCCGAGCCACGGTGCCCGGACGTGCCGAAAGCGACCTGCTGGTGCACGTCGTCGACATCCGGCACCAGGTCGTAGTACGCCGCCACCAGTGCGTCGACGTCGATGAGGTCAGAAGGCTGTGCGGGGGTTCCAGCGCGCGTATCCATGGTAGTCATCCTGCCTGGTCGCCATCGCACAGGCCAGTGACGCCCCCACAAGCCGTCACATCAGGGGTTCACGCGGTGAGGTACACCGCAGCGCACAACCAGCGGCCGTTTTGCATCTGGCACGACACACCCATGCTCACGAAGGTCTTGCGCAGCAGGTTCTCGCGGTGTCCTTGCGAGTTCATCCAACCGTCGACCACACCTGCGCCGTTGCTGTACCCCAGGGCGAGGTTCTCCCCGACGCCCGTCTTGCAGGCGTCCATGATCGGCTCCAGGGGGTAGTGCTCGAACTTGTTCTCCGCGACGAGCTGGGACGCGCGCTGGCGGGCCTGGTTGGTCGCGCACGACGAGGTCGACAGAGCGCCGAGCCCGGCCCTCTTGCGTTCGGCGTTGGTCACCGCGAGGACGTCAGCCTCCATCTGCGACTGGACGGAGGTGGGCCCCGACGGGTCTGGAGACTTGGGGGGAGCCGTGGTCGTGGGGTCGGAGGCCGGTTCTTCGGTGGGCTCTTGTGTCAGCTCGTCGGTCGACTCGCCGGTCGGGTCGGTGGACGCATCAGGGACGGGAACACGCCCACGGGCTGAAGTGTCGGAGACCTTGCGGTCGGTGTGGGTCACCGCGACGCGCACCCCGGCAGGGACCGTGCGCAGCGTGACAGCGCGCTCCTTGTCGACGCTCACCTCGACGACACCAGAGATCTTGCCGTCGTCGGCGTGCAGCACCGACGTGTGCGCGCAGGCGTCCGTCACCGTACGACCACCGCACACGACCACGTCGACCGGCCCTTTGGCCTGGGCCGAGACCGCCAGGCGCACAGTCCCCTTGGGCAGGCCAGACAAGGTGACGGTCGTGGGCTCGTCGACGACCCCCGCCCAGCTGACCGGTGCGCCACCGGAGTCGTGCTTGTTCACCACGACCGCGACGACCGGAACGGCGATGACGACGACTGCCGCGACCATCGCCGCGACGAGACGCCGCCCTGCACGTCCTTTGCGCTCTGGTTCGGCGCGCAGGTGACGGGCCGAGGACTTCCGGGACGCCATGGGCTTCCTTCCTGCCAGGATGTCTGGTCACGAACTTATAACGTGGACGGGTGCTTAGCAGCACGCCCTTGGTCGTCACATTCCCGGCAACACGCCGCGACAGCATGTGCTGCGGCCTGCGGTGCGGCCCTGACCAGCCCTAACACCTCACTGGACACGTCAAGAGCGCGGTATGTGATATTCGTCACGTTTTTGCGCTATGTCCACAGTGCGGAGCGCTCAGTGGCCACCGGACGCGTCAGGCGTCAGGCGTCTGTGGCTGCGCCGGTGGGCCTGGCTCTGGCGCCGTGTCTGGAAGCACCTCGGGCTCAGGCTCAGGGGCAACCTCGGCAGCGGGCTCGGCTGGCTCTGGCGCCGGGTCTGGACGCTCCTGGTCCGGCTCTGGCGCCGGGTCTGGACGCACCTGCAGGTCCGGCTCTGGCTCGGCCACCTCAGGCGCCGGCTGGCGAGGCTCCACCTGTGACGGCAGTGGCCAGGTCGTGCGGGCCGTCGCAGAGGCCGACGAGACGTGCTCATCGTTGCGCGGACCAGGCTCCGGCCTGGCACTGGGCTTTTCCGGCGGAGGTGCCGGGCTCGGGGCCTCCGCGGGCGTGGGTCGTGCCACAGGGGTGGGGGCCTGTGTGACAGGTGCAGACAGCTGGCGGCGCAGGCCCTGTGGCGGCCAGAGCATGTCGGCGCTGTCACCGACCGTCGGCCCGAACAAGTCCAGACCCGGCGGCAGCATCGGTTCGGGCGGCACAGCCCTGCCCATCGGCGTGTCAGCAGCAGAACGGTGCGCGTAAGGGTCGGCGGCTGCGGCTCCGCCAGTGACGACGGTGCTGGTCAGCGCTGGGACGCTGACAGCCGCGACAGTCGCGAGGAAGGCGAGGCCTACCGACCGGGGACGAGCCCAGACCGGTCGTTCGGTGCGGGCATGGCGTGCCCCTACGCTGCGGGAACCCATCGGTCTTCCCTCCAGATTGCATCGGAAACGAACTGGTCACTCTCAAGTCACGGAACCATAACACTGCCGCTGTTACCCGGCGACCCGAACCACCCATATCGTCCGTCCGAGACTGTGACCTGCGCTGATGCCCGGCGCTTTGCGCACGCACGGCGGGCCCCAGCCTCGCAGCGCCGATGAGCCCTATCCTGGGATGCCATGAGGCTGCGCCGCTCCCCCACCGTGGACCGCGCGCAGACCACTGAGCTCGCCGTGGCCGCCGAGCGCAACCGCATCGCCCGCGAGATGCACGACATCGTCGCCCACTCGTTGTCGGTGATCGTCATCCAGGCCGACGGGGGGCGTCTGGCCGCCGCGACCGACCCGGAAGCGGCCCAGCGGGCGCTGGTCACCATCGCTGAGACAGGCCGGGCTGCCCTGGCCGACACCCGACGCATCCTGGGGCTCCTGCGCAGCACCGACCAGGCCGACCGTGCACCGGTCCCCGAGACCAGCTCGGTCGACGAGCTCGTCGCCACCGTACGCGCGGCAGGCCTGGACGTGGCCCACGTGCAGACAGGCTCGCCGCGGCACCTGCCGCCCGCCGTGGGCACCGCTGTGCACCGTATCGCCCAGGAGTCGCTGACCAACGTCCTCAAGCACGCCGGGACCGGGGTCCGCGCTGTGGTCTCCGAGGTGTGGCACGACAGCGGGTTCCGGCTGGTGGTGACCAACACCCCTGGGGCGTCGACTCCCAAGGGCTCGGCGAGCCCTGGGCACGGGATCGTCGGGATGCGAGAACGCGCCGAGCTGTTCGGCGGGACCCTGACCGCCGGGCCGGCCGACAACGGCGGTTTCTGCGTCCGCGCCGACCTGCCCTACCCTGACGACGACCAGTGGGAGAGCGATGAATAGCCCGATCCGTGTGATCCTCGTCGACGACCAACAGCTCGTCCGGGCGGGACTGTCCATGGTTGTCAACGCCCAGCCGGACATGCGCGTCGTGGGCGAGGCGGGCGACGGTGACGCGGCAGTCGCCCTGGTCGCGCGGACCCCCGCCGATGTGGTCCTCATGGACGTACGGATGCCCCGCCGTGACGGTATCGAAGCCACGGCGGCGATCACCGCTGATAAGGCTGCTCCCCGTATCGTCATGCTCACCACGTACGACCTCGACGAATACCTGCTGGCGGCGATCAAGGCCGGTGCGTCGGGATTCTTGCTCAAAGACGCGCCGCCCGACGACCTCGTCGGCGCGATCCGTGCCGTGCACTGCGGAGACGCGGTGATCGCCCCCGCCTCGACCCGGCGGCTCATCGACCACGTCGCGCAGCTGTCCGGCCCCGACGAAGACCCCGAGCGTTTTGTCGATCTCACCGACCGAGAACGAGAAGTCTTGGTCCTCGTCGCCCGCGGCCTGTCCAACGCCGAGATTGCCGGCACCTTGTACCTCGCCGAGACCACCGTGAAAACCCACGTCGGCCGGATCCTGACCAAGCTCGGCGCCCGCGACCGCGTCCAAGCCGTCGTCGCAGCCTACGAAGGCGGCCTCGTGCGCCCCGGGGCTGGGCCGGCCGGAACTGGGCCGGACTAGCCGTCCTCGGCTACCTCCAGGGGCGCCGGCGCCAGCCCCGGGAACACCGCTGTTGCCCTTGTGGTGCACCCCTGGTCCTTCGACAGGATGACGGACGACAGCTCTAGGTGAGCCCGCAGGAGGACACCGGCGACCACCGCAGCACGACGACAGGCCTCCGGTGCGGTGCCTAGCGTGTCCGGCATGACAGACACACCAGACCAAGTCGGCGATATGTCGACGCCTGCTGCTGAAACACCTCCAGCCGAAACATCTCCGGCTGAAACACCTCCAGCCCCCCCACCTGAGGCGAAAACCCCTCCTGCGTTCACACCCGTGGGGATCCAAGCCACAGACGTGCACCGCGTCTTTGGAGCGGTACGGGCTGTCGACGGGGCGACGTTCACGGCACCTGCGGGTGCGGTCACGGCGCTCATCGGGCCGAACGGGTCGGGCAAGACGACTTTGCTGCTGGTCCTGGCGGGGCTGCTCAGACCCACATCAGGGAAGGTCGAGGTGGCAGGCCTGGACCCGCAGACCGTCGAGGCACGGGGGCGCGTCGGGTGGATGCCTGACCAGTTCGGCACCTGGGACGCTTTGACCCCCACCGAGATCCTCGTGACGTTCGCCAAGGCGTACGGGCTGCCTGCTGCGCACGCACAGACCCGGGCAGCCGAGCTGTTGGACCAGATGCACCTGACCGAGCTGGCCGCGTCCCCAGCACGGGTGCTGTCGCGGGGCCAGAAGCAGCGGCTGGGCCTGGCACGGGCGTTGGTCCACGACCCGCAGGTGCTCCTGCTCGACGAACCAGCCTCCGGCCTGGACCCCCGGGCCCGTATCGAGCTGCGCGACACCCTGCGTGCCATGGCCGCGCAGGGCAAGACCGTCCTGCTCTCTTCGCACATCTTGTCCGAGCTGGAGGACGTGTACGACGAGGCGGTGTTCCTCGACCGGGGTCGCACCGTCGTGCCCGACGTCTCGGTGACCCAGCCAGCCACGACCCGTGGCTGGCGTGTGGCCGCTTGCGACCCTGGGGGGTTGCGCGCGTTCTTGGACCGCACGGGTGTCCCCTGGCAGGCGTCACCTGGCGCCTCCGACGAGGTCGTCGTCGCCCTGACCGGTCCGCAGTCTGCCGCTGACCTGGTCAAAGCCGCGCTCGCTGAGGACGTGGCGGTGCACACCGTCGCCCCGCTGGCCGGTCGTCTCGAAGAGGCCTACCTGGCCCTGGACCGTGAGGAGTCCCGCAAATGAGACCCCAGACATGGACACGCGGCGTCATGACCGTCGCCGAGCTGGAGCTGCGCCAGAGAGTACGTTCGCGCAAGTGGCTCGCAGCCATCATCGTGTGGTTCGCCCTCATCGGTGTCTTCACCTTGCTCATGGCCAAGGTTGCTTCGCTCGACGCCGACTCGGCAGGGCCGCTCGGGTTGGGCGGATGGGACACCGAGCCCGACTGCGGCAAAGGTGTCGTCGTGTCAGACGACAAGACATCCGTGGACGGGTGCACCCTGCCGGTCGACGGGCGCGTCCGCTATGACCAGGCACCAGCCCAACCCGGATGGCAGGTGCTGAGCGTCCAGGTGGTGTGCTCGCCCGACAAGGACGGCGTCGTGAGCTGTTGGGTCGCGCAGTGGTGGACGCTGGACAACAAGGTCTGCTACGACACCGGCACCGGACCGGCCTGTTTCGACGACCGTGGGAAGGCCGTCGAATCTGGGGCGCCCCAGCCTGACCTGGGGTTCGAGTGCACGAACAATCCTGACGGCTCAGCGGTCTGCTCCCTGCCGCCCGCCACCTATGACGGTGAGACGATGATCGACCCGCCCAAGACCTGCACCGTGCGCGCTGACCGCACCGCGTCGTGCGAGTGGGTCGCGGTGGACGGGTGGACCCCGAGCTCTGGTCCGCTGGTGTTCGGGCTCGTCGTGTTCTTCGTGCTCGGCCTGGGCATGCTGGTCACCCCGGCGTTGACCGCCAGCTCGATCAACGGCGACCGCAACGACGGCACGCTCGCCACGCTCCAGGTCACCACCTTGTCAGCCACCCAGATCGCTGCGGGCAAGCTTGTCGCCGCGTGGGGGACGATGCTGGCCTTCCTCGTGGCGGCGCTGCCGTGGATCATCACAGCGGTGGTCATCGGCAAGTTCTCGTGGCTGGCCGCGCTGGGGTGCGGGGTGGTGCTCATGGGTGAGCTCGCCGTGCTGTGCGCTGTCGGGCTGGGCTGGTCGGCTCTGGTCAACCGGACCAGCGGGTCCAACCTGCTGTCGTACCTGACAGTGATGACCCTGTCGACCCTGACCGTGGTGTTCATGGCACTGCTCGTCCCGCTGACCGAACAGTCCGACACAGTAGAGGTCTGGCGCCTTCCCAAAGACGTCCAGACACGCTGGGACGCCGAGATGGACGCGTACTGGAGAGACCCGGAGAACTCGACACCACCAGCGGCACCGTTCGACCAGTGCACCTGGTTCACCGAAACCCGCAAAGAGGTCCACCCCGAGAAGGTCTGGTGGATGCTGGCAGCCAACCCCTTCATCATGGTGGCCGACGCAGCCCCGGAGCCGAAGATCGCCCGCACCCAGCCACGGATGTACGAGGCATGGGGGCAAGACCCGATGTTCTTGACCCGCACCTCGGTCGCGTGGACTGCCACCGCACCCCCCGCACAGGTCGACGAGTGCTACAACGGCTACTACGGCTACCTTTCCGGCCACGGCCCCGGCTCTGCGACCAGCCCCGTCAAACCACAAGAGCCGGCTGACGTACGGGTGTGGCCATGGAGCCTGAGCGTCAACCTGCTGCTCGGCGGACTGTTCTTCGCGATCGCTGTGTGGCGGCTGAAGGTGCCGTACAGCAAGCTGCCCAAGGGCACGCGGGTCGCGTGAACCCAGCCCTACCCTGCCGCGCCTCCACCACGGGGAAGGCGCGGCAGGGTAGTAGCCTTGCCGGATGGCTACTGGGGACTATGTCGCACGTCCGTTTGAGGGGCTGCCGGGCGAGCCGGACTGGGTGGTGCTCAAAGAGCTGGTGCCCGCCGCGACCGCGCCGGTGCGCACGACCGCCGAGCACGGTGCACGGGACGTCTTGGTGACCACGGCGTTGCCGTCGCAGTGGCCAGCGTTGCACCGCACCGACGGGCAGGTGCTTCTGGCGCTCCAGACGGTCGGAGGGTCCGGCGACACCAGCCGTGACCTGGCCACGGCACTGTTCAAAGCCCTCGAGTCCGAACCAGGCACCGCTGTGGAGAACATCGGCCTGCCCACGCCCGGCCCACGCCTGCAGGACGTGCTGGACCTGACCGTCCCGTTCGAGGTCACCGTCCACAGCTCGTTCGAGTTCTGGCTGGACCCGGGGGCCGAACGCACCGACAAGATCACCAAAGCCATGGACGACGCCAGTGCCAGCATCATCGACACAGCCCGTCTGACCAGCGTCGAGGCAGCCTACTGGACCCGTATGGACGCCAAGGAGTTCCTGCGCTGGGCCCAGACCGACGACGAGCAGCAGGTCCTCGACGCCCTGGCCCGCCTCCACGGCCAACGTGCCTGCTCCATCGACGGCGGCCGTTTCGTCGGCTATTTCCGCACCTGCGGCCTGGTCGTGCCCGTGTGGGAACTGACCCGCGGCACCGAACCCGAAGACCTCGAACCCGCCCTCGCGCAGTTCGCCGACCGTTTCGCCGAAGCCCTGGCCGACAACAGTCCCCTGGACTCGTCCGCCCGTCGCGCCCGCCCCGGGCTCGTGGCCCGCCAGCTCACCCTGCGCTGAAATCCCGCCCGGGCCGCGTTGGGCCGGAGGCTCTGGAAAGTGCGGACTCACGGCGGTTGACGAGACTATGGTCGAGCCACGCCGCCGCACTACCGAGGGAGAACAGCCCCATGCCTACGCTCATGATCATCCTTGGCTCCGTCCGTGAAGGTCGCGTCGGGGCCCCCATCGCCCAGTGGGTGGCACGGACCGCGGAGGCCGACGGCCGTTTCGACGTCGACTTCGTCGACCTGGCCGAGCTGGCACTGCCACCGATGGACGAGCCGAACCACCCGACCCGCAGGCAGTACACCCGGCCGCACACCATCGCCTGGGCCGAGCGTGTTGGGGCCGCCGACGCCTTCCTCTTCTGCTTCCCCGAGTACAACCACAGCTTCGCAGCCCCCATCAAGAACGCCATCGACTACCTGGCCGTCGAGTGGGCCCGCAAACCCGTCGGCTTCGTCAACTGGGGCGGCAACTCTGGTGGCACCCGAGCCCAGCTAGCCCTGCGCCCCGTCGTGGTCGCCCTAGGCATGGTCATGACCCGCGGCAACGTAGAGATCAACATGCCCCACCTCACCGAAGGCGTCTTCACCCCCACCACCCAGCACACAGCAGTCCTAGATTCCCAGCTAGACGAGCTGACAACCCTATCGACGACCCTGCTCCCCCTACGCCCCTGACAACAATCATCCCATCACTGAGGCCTGACCTTTCCGGTGAGGCCTGACCCTGCGAGGTCAGTCCTCACCGGAACGGTCAGTCCCCAACATATGGGCCAGATGTCTAAAACGTGAGACTCCGGCAGGGCCCTGGGTCACGGTAGGGTGCTGGTGCCGTAGGCCGAGAAAGCGGTGTCGACGCTGATCAGCGTCAAGTTTCGGACCATCGCCGTAGCGATGAGGAGGCGGTCGAACGGGTCACGGTGGTGGAACGGAAGCGTCTGCACCTTCATGACCTCTGCTCTGCCGATGGGCAGCAGGGCGAAGCCGTTGTGGTCGAGGATCTCGAAGAAGCCGTTCGCGCCGCCGTCAAGCTCGAGCTTTCCCAGCGAGACCTTGATCGCCACCTCCCAGGCGGAGGCCACCGAGACGCCGCAGGTGGCCTGTGGGTCGACGATGGCTTCCAGGGCAACGGACGGTAGCTGGTGCGAACCCTGGGCGAACCACAGGACGATATGGGTGTCGAGCAGGTAGTCCATCAGTCACTGGTAGTCGTTGAAGTCGTCCAGGGGGGCGTCAAAGTCGTCGGCTATCCAGATCTTGTCCTCCCACCCTCCGGGGACGGGACGCGCGGTGCGTGCAGGTCCCAGCGCCACCGGGAACGGGATCCCCTGGACGCGGACTGCCTGCCGCAGGAAGAGGTTGATCGCTGTGGTCATATCCATCCCGAGCGCGCTGAACAGTGCCTGGGCACTGTCCTTGACGCTGGGGTCAGTGCGGATGTTGATGCTTGCCTGTGTGACAGCCGACACGGGAGACCTCCCTCAGACTGTGTTGCTATCCTCAGGCTACTATGCGCACGCTAGCGGGACAATAGCGTGTCGCTGCGGAGCCTGCGGCACCCTTGGGTCCTTGAGCGCCACGCACTCCCTGCAGCGACGCTGACCGGCCATATATGTGGCAGCCCAACCATGCCTCCGGTCACGTTCCCTGACCTGGACAGCCGGCGCGCACTGCGAGCTGCCCTACCGGCGCCAGAACCAGATGATCACCAGCCCGATGAGGATCCCGACGACGAACGGCACGACGACCTCGCGGAACGTCTTGAACTTGGGCTCGTTCTCCCCCTCGACAGCCGGGTTTAGGACGTTGCCCTCGTCTACGACCGGTTTCCGGGCCTCGTCCGGGTCCTCGACGGCCAGGTTCTGGGCGGCGTCCTTGCCCCTGTCAGCCAGACGCCAGACGTCGCCCTCCTCGTCGTCGACGGCTGGACGCCAGCCGTCGTCGTCGACAGCCGTGAACCAGCCGTTGTCGACAGCCGGGCCGTTCTCGACAGCCGGGTCCCAGGAGTCGTCGTCGACAGCCGGGCCACGGACGTCGTTGGTCGTCTCCCCAGGCGGGCGGACGTAGCGCGGACCAGCCCGGCGCACACCACCCGGATCACCGGTTCGAGCGGGACGCCCCTGGACAGGCGCGACGTCGGCCTTCCCCGCATTGGTGCTACGAAACTCTCGACGTGGCGTCATCGGCACAATCACCAACCCGAGTCTACTAGAGGGGTACATTCCACCCCGCCCAAATGGCTCACCAATAGTTGTGCGTGCAGGTCAGGCACCTGGTCTGCGAGACGCTACCGGAACACGAGCCAGATGAACACTGCCCCGACAAGGATCCCGGCGGCGAACAGCCCGACGAACTCGCGGACCGGCGTGAGCTCGAGGCCCAGCAGATGCCTGGGCTTTGTGTCTTCCTCCTCGTCGACCACGCCCCAGACGTTGGCCTCCATCTCCTCAGGCGAGAGTTCCAGCCCACGGGGGGACATGTCGTCGCCCGGATCGGGCGGAACTATCGGTGTCCCCCGGACAGGCGTCGTAGCTTCGGCCTCAGCACTGGCGTCATGAGGCTCTGGATGTGGCGTCATCGGCACAATCACGAACCCGAGTCTACTAGAGGGGTACATTCCACCCCGCCCGAATGACCCACCAACTGCTACACATTCGTCACCAAACACCCGAACGCACCAACCCCGACACAGCCCGTCAGCCCCGAACCCGATCAAGCCAAGGGACCAGGACCGTCGGCCCCGCCACGGTGCACCAGACCAGGCGAGACAGTGGGGACGGTTCCTGCTGTCTTGTCCACTGCCCCGGACCAGGCGAGACGGTGGGGACGGTTCCTGCTGTCTTGTCCGCTGCCCCGGACCAGGCGCAGTTGGCAAGACAGCAGGAACCGTCCCCACCGTCTCGCCCTCGCGCACCACCTCACCAATGGCCCCGCCAGGGGCCGAGACGACGCGCCTGGTCTCCCATCCTCACCAGCAGACCATCCGAAGGAGCCCCGTCCGGAACAGACACGCATTTTGGCCGCTATCCCACGGTCCAGGTCCTGAAAGAGGGACCGACGTGGGCAGTGCCCGTCTGGTGACTGCCCACGTCAGACAGAGGGCCTACTGGACGGCGACGAAACTCTTGTCGCCCATCATGTCCGGCTCGACGGACAGCACACCCGTCTCAGGTGCTTCGGTGGGCACCTGGAGCACGATGTTCCCTGTGGCGGTCCCGCCTTGGTAGAGCTCTGTCAGACTGTCGAACGCCTCGGGTGCGACCGCGAACGAGTCGCTGCCGCTCGATGTCGACCCGTCCGCGCCGACGTACTTGATGGTGGTCCAGGGGGTCGACGAGTCAGTACCGGTGTAAGTGACAGTGATGTTGACCAAGGCGTACTGCTGGCCCTCGCCGGGCGGGTCGTTGAACTGGTTCTCGGCCATCACCGCGGCAGTGGCGTCGAGAGTGACGCTGTTGATCGTCACGTCCCACTCCTTGCCCTTGACAGTAGAGCCGATCGGGTACGGGTTCTCCCGGGTACCCGCAGCCTTGTCTTCTTTGTCGCCCGCTTCGTCGGTCGTGGCGGGTTTGTCCGACGGAAGGTCGACAGAGTTGCCCGAGTCTGCGCATCCAGACAGTGCGAGGACTCCAGCGGCGAGAAGAGTGATGGCGATGTTCTTGTAGCTGCGCATAGCGGGCAACGTAGTAGACAGCACCCGCCCCCGCGACTCGACGACGTGCGCTGCAGCCGGTGGTCGATGCAGGCACCCTGGCGCTTGTCAAGCCCGCCGTCGACGTCGTGGACGGCGGGATGGGCCTGTTCCACGAGGGCCGCGTCAAAGGCCTGGCCGAGTCCGGCGACGGCAAGTCGTTCCTGGCCATGAAGGTTGGCTGGGAGCAGATGAAGGCCGGTAGAGACTTCCACTACATCGACTTCGAGGACAACAAAGAGTCAGCCGTGCTGCGCCTGGTGGTAGCCCTGGGCGTGGCTGGTGAAGCGACTGTTCCACCACCACCCAGGCAGGCAGGCAGGCAGGCACGATGCCGCTGGCGTGACGTCGCTGCTCGCTGCGGTGGCACGGTCGTCGGCGCGAGGTCACGGCCCGGCGTTCTTGGTCGTGGACTCCACGGGAGAGGGCCTGTCGCTGGCCTCGTGCAACCCCAACGCCAACGAGGAGGTGGCCCGGTGGTTCCAGGCGCTACCGCACCCGCTGGCCGACAAGGCGCCACGGTAATGCTCCTGGACCACATGGTGAACGCCGGACGGGGGGTGAGTCAGCAGGTCACCAGGACGCGGCTAGCGCTTCAGGGGCTGCCAGAGGTCGAGGGCGCGCCAGTTTGTAGAAAAGCCCATGTCTTGCTCCACTGTCACCTGGGGGCTGTCGGGGAACTTCTTCATGACCTCTACGAAGTGCTGTGGCCAGCGCGTTCGTCGGTCGATGGCGCGCAGGAGGTGCGCAGTGATGGCCGCACGGTGGTAGATGCGCAGGTTGTCGACCTCCACCAGGTGCACCAGGTCGGGTGGGAGCGTCGATCTCGATCCCTTCTTCGCGGGGTACGGCGTGGCCCGGTTCCAGATACGTGCGTTGTGAGCACAGTGGTTGCGAAGTGGGGTGAGGGACCTCAGCCATCCGGAGAGCAGGTCGCGGTAGTCGACCGAGTAACTTCGCGCCACGGCATTTGCCTCGGTGGTGCGCAGGAGCCCGTACAGCCTGGTCAAGGTTCCGAACGTCATCACCTCGACCGCCACCCACACCGGCATCTTGCCGTCGTAGTGGAGCCAGTGGTGCTTGACGAAGTCCTCGGTCTTGGCGTCGCTGACCTGGTCGTCGAAGCGGCGCCGCCAGTCGTCGTAGGCGTTGTCTCCAGGAACTCTGGGACGTTCGGCAGGAGCTTCGCACCGCTTCTGGTCCAGGTGGGTCGGGTCGAGGTGGGCGAGAGAGTCTCTCCGCCCGAGCTCGTGCCCGACCCGGGTCCGCAGCGCGACCTCGAGCTGCTGGAGACCAGCCGGCAGTACGCTCCGAAGGCGGTCGTCGAAGTCGTGCAGCCCCAGCGCGTGGGCGAACGTGGCGCCCTCGACGAACTCGTCGGACCGGCGGGACTGCTCGCCGTCCTGGGCTGGCGGACGGAACACGTAGGTGTAGGCAGAGAGCCGATAGTAGCCGATGCGCCGCAGAGCGTCGGTCGCCGCCTCGCGGTCGGCAACGACCATGCCCCTGCTGACCAGCAGGTCCACCTGCTGGTCGTACGTCAGGTACGGCTTGATCGGCTTCACCAGGTCTCCCAGCACAAGAAAACCGGCCCATCAGCGCCGGGGACAAGTCCGCCATGCGCTCAGAGGGGCCGGTGTTGATGTCTTCGACGGTAGCCCACAGATCACCTGGCGCGCCAGGTGGTGCCCACCGAATGGACTGTCCCATCTCGCCGAGCAGTTCCAGGTCGCTCTGACCGCCGCCAATCACCGCAGCGCCCCCAGACCGTGATCCACCAGGAGCATACCCCTGGGTGGCCGAGCAGCAGCGTTGTGGACATCCGACGGGCCGGGCAGCGCAGGCAGTCGGCCCCGCCGCGGGACCACGAGACAGTAGGGACGGTTCCTGCTGTCTTGTCCGCTGCGCCGGACCGGGCGAGACGGTGGGGACGGTTCCTCAGTCTTGCCCGCTGCGCCGTGAACCGGCGCAGTTGGCAAGACAGCAGGAACCGTCCCCACCGTCTCGCCCTCGCGCACCACCTCACCAATGGCCCCGCCAGGGGCCGAGACGATGCGCCTGGTCTCCCATCCTCACCAGCAGACCATCCGAAGGCGCCCCGTCAGGGGGCCGAGAGGGGGTCCGGGGGTCGCCCCCGGCGGGTGCGGGGCCGGGCCCCGCACGAAATGGCGAGAGCGACGTGGCCTGCGCTGTTGGCAGGCACACGTCGCCCTCGATCTCGCGCGCCCGGAGGGACTCGAACCCCCAACCTCCTGATCCGTAGTCAGGTGCTCTATCCATTGAGCCACGGGCGCGAGGACCCTTGCGGGTCACAAGGCACGAGGGTACAGCCCGGGAGGGCCGGGCCCAAACTGATACCTACAGGACGGGGTTGGAGGCGCCGATGATCACTGGGCCGCCGGAGCCGGCGGTGCCGCCGCGGCCGGTGGTGAACTCGTGGGCCATGACGACGCCGGGGCGTCCGGCTTCGCTGGCTTCGACGACGACGGAGCCGGCGCGGACGAGTGCGTGACGGGCGGACCCGCGTGGGGGTTCGACCCAGGCGACAGCAAGCATGGGGGCCCCGGCTTGTACGCCCCAGGCCCGGGCCCAGGTGCGTACCGCGTCGCGGTCGGTGGGGTCGCCGGGGGCGGGGGCGCTCATGGGACCGCCAGCGCCGGGGAGCACTGCGAAAGCCCGGGACTCGTCGCCAGCCAGGGCCAGGCCCAGGTTGAGGGCTGTTGTCGCCAGGTCGGCGACCTGGGAGGCGGGGGGTTGGGGCAGGTCGTCGGTGCTGGGGATCCATGGGTGGTCGTCGAGACCACCGGGGTTCAGCAGGTGGTCCAGAGAGCCGTTGATGTACGGTTCGATCCAGTCTGCGGGTGCGCCGGGCCAGCGGGACAGGGAGTCGGCGACGGGGAGCACTGGCGAGAATGGGCGGGCTTCGGAGACCACGCCGGGGGTCCAGCCGCGCGGTCCCAGGCATGAGACCCAGCGGGCGGTGGGGTCGGCGTCGAGCAGGAGCGTGCCGATGGCGACGCCTACTGAACGGGCGCCTTCCAGGTCGTCGTACTGCCCGCCTTCGAGCAGGCGGTCCCACAGCTCGGCGACCCGAAGTGGGTCCAGTGGGTCGACGAGCCGAAGGACCCGGTCGACGGCAGCCTCGAGCCGCGCTTGTTCCCCAGGGGTGAGGTTCCGTGGGGTCGCAACTCTCGGGGCCGTGTCCGCACCGGCCGTCATCTCGCCTCCCGACACGTCAGCTGATCTAGGACAACCGTACCTGGCTCGGCGGGCTTCCGGGACCAGTTGTCGCCCACTCTCATCGGTCATCGTGGGTGATCGCTGACCAGTTCCCCCTTCAGTTTGCCTGTGTCGTAGCACGAAAGGACTGGTTTTGCGGTATCTGCCGGCTGTGTGCCCGGGGGTCGCCGTCCTGCTCCGGGGCGCGGGGGTCCGCCTGGATGAGGTGCTTGCCCGCCTGACCGAGCCGGTGACGCGGGCGCGGGCGGATGCGCATCGGGCCACGGCTTGCCACCGCGAGGTTCACCCGCTCGGCTTGCGAACCGCGACACTTGGGTCCAAAGTCGCATATGTCGGCTTCGTAGCCCATGCTGGTTGGGTGGACTCGTCGCCGGGGCCACGCAGGTCCGTCACATGGAGAGGCTGTAGTGCTATGTGGATCGCTTCGCGGGTCGGGTCCGCACCAGGGAGACGACGATGACTGTCGTCGGCACTTTTCATCCCACGTCTGTTGGGCACCCGCCTTCCGGGGAGATTCCTGTCGCGGCTCCCGGCGGACCGGTTTCGTCGTGGTCGTTGGCTGAGCAGATCACCGCGGCAGGGGTGTCCGGTACGACGACCCACGTGCCCGAGCTGGGTGTGTGGACCGCAGTGCTGGACCTGGTCGCGACCGGCCTGGCCAGCGTGTACGACCTGGACTCTCTCGCCGGCGCAGGGGTGGCTGTGGACGTGCTGGACCCGGCCGACCTCGCTGAGCTGGCGCTGGCCAAACCCGGGCCGCAGCGGGTGCGCGCCGCGCTGGGCCGGGTCTTGCTGCGCAGGCTGCTGACCGACCGGGTGGACCCAGGCATCCAACCGCAGGAGTGGCGCTTGTCGCGTACGGGCAGCGGACGCCTCATCGTCCACGGCGGGTCGGGGTCGTCGTGCCCTGGGATCGTCGTGCTGCAGTCGCCGGACGTGGTCGTCGCGGCGATCGGCTCGGACCTGGTCGGGGTGGATGTCGAGGCTGAACCGTCTGCTCAGATGGCTGACGACCTGCTCGGTTACTCCTCCGAGCTGATCGACCCGGAGGAGCGCCGGTGGCTGGCAGGGCTGTCGCCAGCGCAGGTCCGCGAAGACCTGGCCCGGTTGTGGACCCTCAAACGCGCCGCCGTCTCAGCGTTGGGCCTGCATGTGCTTCTCGACCTGGGTCTGGTCCGCGCACGTCTGTCGCCCCCGTCGGTGCGCGCCGACCTGGGCCTGAGCCGTTCGCCCCTGTCCGCCTCCCAGTGGCCGGTCACCATCGGTGGCACCCGCCGCTGGATCTCGGTCGTCACAGTCGCCGCCGAATAGGCCGGTGCGGTCGGTAGGGTGGACCGGTGAGCACTGCGCTGTACAGGAGGTACCGGCCGGAGACTTTTGCGGAGGTCATCGGGCAGGACCATGTGACGGCGCCGTTGCGGCAGGCGCTGCGCAGCGGGCAGGTCAACCACGCCTACTTGTTCTCCGGGCCGCGTGGGTGCGGCAAGACGAGCTCGGCGCGGATCTTGGCGCGGGTGCTCAACTGCGCGGCGAACACTGCGCAGACCCCGACCGACACGCCGTGCGGGACATGCGCGTCGTGCGTCGAGCTGGCGACCGGGGGTCCGGGGTCGCTCGACGTGGTGGAGATCGACGCAGCCAGCCACGGGGGTGTGGACGATGCCCGCGAGCTGCGTGAGAGGGCCACGTTCGCCCCGGCCCGGGACCGGTTCAAGGTGTTCATCTTGGACGAGGCCCACATGGTCACCCCGCAGGGGTTCAACGCGCTGCTGAAGATCGTCGAGGAACCTCCGCCGCACGTGAAGTTCGTCTTCGCCACGACGGAGCCGGACAAGGTCATCGGGACGGTCCGCTCGCGCACCCACCACTACCCGTTCCGCCTCGTGGCCCCTGACGTTCTCGTGCCGTACCTGGAAGACGTGTGCGCCCGCGAGGAGGTCACTGTCGGGCCCGGTGTGCTGTCGCTGGTGGTGCGTGCCGGGGCCGGGTCGGTGCGCGACAGCCTGTCGGTGCTCGACCAGCTCGTCGCCGGGGCGGGGCCCGACGGCCTGGCCTACGACCCGGCGGTCGCCCTGCTCGGCTACACCCCTGCGTCGCTGCTCGACGACCTGGTCGAAGCGCTGGCTGCCCGTGACGGCGCGGCGGCGTTCCGGGTGGTCGAACGGGTGGTCGACGCGGGGCACGAACCGCGCCGGTTCGTCGAAGACCTCACCGAACGTCTGCGTGACCTCATCGTCATCGCCGCGTCCGGCCAGGCTGCGACCGCGGTGCTGCGTGACGTGCCCGCCGACCAGCTCGACCGTATGCGTGCCCAGGCCGCGCACCTGGGAGCCGGTGAGCTGTCACGTTCGGCGGACCTGGCTGCCACCGCCCTGACCGAGATGACCGGCGCCACGTCACCGCGCCTGCAGCTGGAGCTGCTCGCCGCCCGTTTGCTGCTTCCCGCCGCTGACGACTCCACCCGCGGTCTAGGTGCCCGTCTGGACCACGTCGAACGCACCCTGGCCAGCGGGGCCGTACCCGCTGGTCCGGCCCAGACAGCACGATCGACCCAGACGACGGGACCGACCCAGACGGTGGGAACAGCCCAGACGGTGGGAACGGTTCCTCGTGTCTCACCGGCCGCCCTCGCCGCGTCCGATGCGCCGCAGCCCGCCCCGCCGACCACCGATACCCAGCCCGCCGCTGGTCCCGTCCAGGCCGCAGATCCTGTCCAGCGTGCTGTAGACCCGCCTCGTCCAGGTCGTGGCACAGGCGCTGCGCCGTCCGGCCCGGTCGCCGAGCAGTCCGCCGCCGAGCAGCCCGCAGCACCGCACGACGACCGACAGCCAGCCTCGGCACCCACACCGGCACCGGGGGCGACCCGGCAGGCCCTGGACACCGAGATGCTGCGTCGTCGCTGGCCCGAGGTGCTGGCCACGACGGCGAACCTGCGCAAGCTCACCTACGCCCTCGTCGCCGACAACGCCCTGCCTCTGGCCCTGGACGACACCGTCTTGCGTATCGGTTTCACCCGCCCCGGCCATGTCAACGCCTTCCGCTCGTCCGGCCACGCTGACGTCGTCGCCCGTGCCCTGCGCGAGACCCTGGGCGTCGACGTCCACGTCGAAGCCGAGCTCCACGACCCAGCCGTACCGTCGGCGGCCCCCGCTCTGCCTGCGCCCGCGCAGACGATGCCCACCCCCGCCCAGGCCGAAGCGTCCTGGTCCGCCCCCCCCACGCCCCCGCCAGCCCCCGCCGCCAGCACCCCACCCCCCTGGGACGACGACCCACCCCCCGAAGAGCCACCCTGGGACCAACCGTCTCCCACGGCCGCACAGCCGCCGCCGTCTGCCCCACCGACCCGTCCGGTCCCCACCACCCCCGTCCCCGCCACCGCCCCGCCCGACGACCCGTCCCCCGACGACCCCGACCTGCCCGGCTCTGGCCTCGTCGGCGCCCCCCTCATCGCCCAGATGCTCGGCGGCCAAGTCATCGACGAAGAGCTCACCGACCCCGAGTAGCCACGAGAGTCTCGTATTTTGGACATCGCGTCCATATATTGGAGACTGACCTTCC
Source organism: Micrococcales bacterium (assembly GCA_009779195.1). Classification (GTDB taxonomy): domain Bacteria; phylum Actinomycetota; class Actinomycetes; order Actinomycetales; family Cellulomonadaceae; genus Cellulomonas. The sequence continues at coordinate 100,813 of WRET01000002.1, read as the reverse complement.
CGGCGAGAGCTGACCTTGCGAGGTCAGCTCTCGTCGTGCAGGTCAGCTCTCAGTCATGGGATGTATGGGTGGTGGTGATGGATGGGCGAGGATGGGGGGATGGAATTGCCTGCGGGGTACCAGCATGCTGCTCTTGGCGCTGACCGGGTGTCGGTTGCTCTGGAGTTCGACCGGGTGTCGTGGGCTATGCCTGTCGACGACGACGACGAGCTGCCGCCTTATCCGGTCCCGGTGGAACGGTCGTGGCTTGTCGAGGGGCCCGGCGGGGCGGCGGCGGCCATGCACGGGTCGTACGCGTTCCGGCTTGCGGTACCTGGTGGTCAGGTCCGGGCTGCTGGGTTGACCTGGGTCGCTGTGAACCCCGGGCACCGTCGGCGTGGGTTGTTGCGCGCCATGATGGACGAGCACCTGGCCCGCACGGCGGCGCGGGGCGAGGTCGTGTCGATCCTGCGGGCAGCCGAGGAACCGATCTACGGACGGTTCGGCTACGGCAGGGCCGCCGACCAGCTGCACGCCACTGTGCCGCGTGGCGCCGCCTTGCGTCCGGTCGCCGGTGACCAGAGGCTCGATGTCACCTTCGCCACCGCCTCGGCCGAGCACGCCGACCTCGTGGGCACGGTGCACAGCGCTGCTGGTCGCACCAGGCCAGGGTGGCCCGCTCGCGACCTGCCCGTGCTGCGGCAACGGGTGCTGGCGGACCCGCCGGGCCTGCGCGAGGGTGCAGAAGCGCTGCGTCTGGCCGTGGTGCGCGCACCGGACGGTGCCCCACGCGCGTACGCGCTGCTGCGGCGCACGACGGTGTGGAAGCACGAAAACGCCTGTTACACGGTCAAGGTCGAAGAGGCCGTGGCCCTCGACGCCGCAGCCCACCACCGGCTGTGGTCGTTCTTGCTGGACCTGGACCTCACCACAACCGTCGAGACCCCGGGCCTGGCCTGCGACGACCCGTTGTGGCACCTGCTGGTGGACCGTCGTGCCACCGTGCCCAGACTGTGCGACAGCCTCTGGCTGCGCCTGGTGGACCTGCCCGGCGCGCTCTGCGCCCGCCGTTGCGCCACCGGGCTCGACGTCGTCCTCGACGTCACCGACACCCTCATCAGCTCCAACCACGGCCGCTGGCGGGTGACCAGCGCCGGTCCCGGCACGCCCACGCACGTCACCAGCACCGACCAGCAGCCCGATATCACCCTCGACGTGCGCGACCTGGCGTCGGTCTACCTCGGTGCCCCCCACCTGCCGGGACTGGCCGACGCTGGCATCGTCACCGAACACACCCCCGGGGCCGTCGCCCGCACGAGCACTGCTTTCGCCTGGCACACCGCCCCCTTCTGCCCCTGGGAGTTCTGACCGTCCGGACGTGCTCGCACCTCGACGGCTTCCGGGTCGGCGGCTACAGAGCCTGGGCGAGAGCCGTAGGGTGGGGGCCGTGTACGAAGGTGCGATTCAGGACCTGGTGGACGAGCTGGGACGGCTGCCGGGCATCGGGCCGAAGAGCGCGCAGCGGATCGCGTTCCACGTCCTGGCGGCCGACCCGGCTGACGTCCGGCGTCTGGTCGACGCGCTCACCGAGGTCAAGGCCAAGGTCCGTTTCTGCGAGGTGTGCGGCAACGTGGCGCAGGCCCAGCAGTGCGTCATCTGCCGGGACCCGCGGCGGTCGGTGAACGTCATCTGCGTGGTCGAAGAAGCCAAGGACGTCGTCGCGATCGAGCGGACGCGTGAGTTCCGCGGTCGCTACCACGTGCTCGGCGGGGCGATCAACCCCATCGCCGGGATCGGGCCAGACGACCTGCGTGTCGCAGGGCTCATGTCGCGCCTGGCCGACGGTCAGGTCACCGAGGTGATCTTGGCCACCGACCCGAACGTCGAAGGTGAGGCCACCGCGACCTACCTGGCCCGTCTGCTGGTCCCCATGGGTATGACCGTCAGCCGTCTGGCCTCGGGTCTGCCCGTCGGCGGCGACCTGGAGTACGCCGACGAAGTCACTCTCGGGCGGGCTTTCGAAGGCCGTCGACGGCTCACCCCTTGAACAGGTAGCCGCGCAGGTAATGGGGGCGGGCCACTAAGATGGGGTGATGACCGTGATCGATGACGACCTGCACGGGATCGCGCTGCAGATGGCTGGCGACGCCCGGGCGTACCTGACGACGGTGACCGAGGTGGCGGCGGGGGCAAGCCCGGCGGCGACGCTGCCGTTGCTGCTGCTGGCCGTCTCTGACGTGCTCGTGGCCGGGTCACGGCTGGGGGCGATCACCGACGTCGTGCCGACCGACCGGTTCGAACCCGACCTGGGCCCGGACCCCGACGTGGACCCGTTGCGCGACAACCTCGTCAACGCCCTCGAAGGCGTCGACGAGTACACCGACGTCGTCGACCCGCTGCTCGGGGACGAGACTGAACAGCTGACAGTCTCCGGCGGGCTGGTGTCGATCGCCCAGGCCCTGGTCCAGGGGCTGCGGCACTACGAAACTGGGCGAGTGACCGAGGCGCTGTGGTGGTGGCAGTTCTCCTATCTGTCGGACTGGGGCACCACAGCGTCATCGGTCCTGCGCACCTTGCAGGAGGTGCTCGCCCACGTACGGCTCGACGTGGACGACGACGTCGCCGCCGAAGCGGAGTTCGAAGCCCTGCAGAGCTGACTACGCGCCGTCGGCGATGATCTTGGCGATATTGCGCTCAGCGAGGGCGGCGATGGTGAGCACCGGGTTGACCGTGCCGGTCGAACCGGGGATGAGCGCACCGTCGACCACGTAGAGACCGGGGTGGCCCTGGACACGGCCGTAACCGTCGGTGACCTTGCCGAGCACCGCACCACCGAGGGGGTGAGCGGTGAAGGCCGCGTTGACGTCAGGGACGAGGCCGGGCACACCGGTCTTGATGTTGTTGACGTCGGCGACGTGGTCGATGACACCGCGCAGCGAACGGATGGTCTCGTCGTTGCCGGTCGCAGGGAAGTCGACGGTGACCCCACCGATAGGTTTGCCGTCCGAACGGATCGTGGCGCCAGAGCCGGAAGAGTCCGCGGCGGCGTTGTAGCGGAAGGTGGCCCGGGTGTCGTCCAAGGTCATGCCCAGCGAGGCGATGAGGCCCAGACCGATGAGCGACGGGTTCGCCCCGACACCGGGGACCGCCCAGTTCTCCAAGGTGACCGGCAGACGGCCCTGGCCCTCGTCGAGGATGCGCGACGGTGACGGGTTGCCCTGGGTCAGCCCCGCCGACAGCGCGTGCCGCACGATGACCGCGGCGTCGCCGTTCGTGCCCCAGCCCTGCCCGAGGTGCTCGTTGAGGTTCTTCAGCGTGCCGGTGTGCTGGGCACGCAGGAGCAGCTCGGTCGACCCCATCGAACCGGCACCGACGACGAGCTTGTCGCAGGTCACCGTGACGTCTTTGCTGACGACCGCGCCGAACGGGTTGATGACGTTGAACCGCACCCAGTACCGCCCGTCGGCTTCTTGCCCGATGGCGGTGACCACGTGCTGGGGGTGGATCGTGACCTTGCCCGTCGCCTGGGCTTGCGCCAGGGCACCCTGGGTGAGGTCGAACTTGGCGCCGTTGGAGTTGCCGAAGTTCGTCTCGCCGTTGGTCGACGACGGACGCGACAGCCCGTCGAGCTCGTCCCGCACGACGTTCCAGGCGAAGTTCGAGTTGAGCTTGTGCGGGGAGTGCCCGGCCTTGGTGAACAGGCCGTCCCAGGTGCGGCAGTGGCCGAAGGGGTCAGGTCTGGGCCCCACGCCCAGCAACCGCTGGCCGTACTTGCCCTGGTAGATGTCGTCAGGCATGGTCGAGCCACGCACGGTCGCCAGGGCTTTGGGCCACCAGGTCGCGTTCATCTCGTCGTAGCTGAGGGCCCCTTGCCACACGTGGTCGAAGAAGCGCTTCTCAGGTGCCAGGAGCACACCGGTGTAGATGATGGACCCACCGCCGACCGCCGATCCCTGCCAGACCTGGATACCGGGCTGGTCGATGACCTCCAGCGCGCCGGCGAAGAAGTCCTCGGCCATGATCGGCAGGCCGTGCAGACCCTTGTCCACCTTCCTGCGGAACCACAGCGCCCGTCCGTCGATGTCGGAGAATATGGTCTCCGGGGAGAAGGTGTCCCCCTGTCTGAGCAGCTTCTCGGTCGTCGAGGTGTAACGAGGGCGCAGCGGCCAGCGCAGCCCCCGCTCGAGCATCGCGACCTGGGTCCCTGCCTGGCCCAGCCGCAGCGCTGTGATGGCCGCGCCGAACCCGGTGCCGATGACGAGCACCGGGGTGTGCGAGCCGAGCGCGACCGGCTCTTGGTAGCTGGCGCTGAACAGCTGCGGGACCCGGGTCCGGTAGAACGAGTCGCCCTTGGGGAACACCTGCGACTGGGTTGGGCTAGCGGTGGCGCTGGCAGCGGTGCCGACTCCGGTGGCGGCGACGGCCGCGACGGCGGCCGAACCAGCGAGGAACGTGCGTCGAGTGAGAGTCATGACGATCCTGTCGGACTAGCGGGACGTAAGTGACGACTAAGGGTATTGGGGGGGCGTATGTGCCGATATAGGTATATAGTCCGGCATTTTCGGCACTTCGTGACAGTTACCGGCGCTGGCTGCGCTCAGCCGTCCTCCCCAGGAGGGTCAGCCGCGCTCCCCAGGACGGGTCGTCACAGGCTGCCCCAGAAGTCGATCTCCGAGATGGCGGCGTCGTTGGTCCGGCCGGCGCGGGCCGTGACGATCGTCAGACGCAGGGTCGACGTCGGCCGCTGGACGTCCGGTGGCCACTCGACCACGTCCCACTCGCCGAAGGTGGTGCTCAACAGCGGAGCCTCTCCGTAACCCCCGTCGTCGGCCAGCCCCAGCGTGGTGGGCCAGCCGTTGTCGTCGAAAACGTCCGCGTTCTTCTGGTACCCGTTGGCGATATGCATCTGGGTGATCGTTACCGGCTGAGAAAAGGTCACCTCAATCCACTCACCCACCCCGGGACCTTCGGCCCCCTCGTTCCACGCAGTGTCCAGCCTGCCGTCGAACACGTTCCCCGCGTAGTACGTCAGGACGTCTGTCGCAGGCAGCTCCGACGACGCGGTCACCGAGCTGATGTACTGGTTCAGCGAAACCGCACCCTCCGGTGGCGCCGGCGAGGAGGGCTTCGGCGGGGAGGGCGGCTGGCCGGTCTGCGGGGACCCGGTCCCGTCGTCGGTCGGCCCAGCGGTGGGGGTGGTTGTGGTCCACGGCCACCACTGCTGGACCTGGCCAAGAGCGGCGACCCCGGCCAGGACGACGACGAGCGCGAGCACAGCCACCACACCCGCTCCTGACCGTTTCGGCGCAGGCTGGGGCGGGGGGACGACCCACACAGGCGTCACACCAGGCGGAACCTGCGCAGGTGCCACCCGGGCCGCAGGCGCCGCCAGAGGCACGGCACGGGCAGCAGGAACAACGGCAGGCGGCGCGGCAGGGAACGGCGCGGCAGACGACGCTGCGGCGGGGGCGGGGGTACGCGCAGGGCCCAGCCCGGGTGGACGTCTCGTGGGGTCGCGGCGCACGGAGTCCAGGTCGGCGCGGAACGCCGAGGCGTCCTGGTACCGGGCACCAGGCTCTTTGGCCAGGGCTTTGGCCAGGACGTCGTCGAGGACAGAAGGAAGGCGGGAGTTGAGGCTGCACGGCCGCGGTGGGGTGTCGTTGATGTGGGCGAACGCAGTCACGACAGCCGACTCACCGACGAAGGGGGGGCGTCCGGTCAGCATCTCGAACAGCAGGCACCCGGCCGAGTACAGGTCGGAACGGGTGTCGACACGCTGGCCCAGCGCCTGTTCTGGCGACAGGTACGCGGCAGTGCCGACCACACCCTCGGTGACAGTCGCACCGGTGTGGGCCACAGGCCGGGCGATGCCGAAGTCCATGACCTTGACCGTCCCAGCACGGGTCAGCATGACGTTGCCGGGTTTGACGTCGCGGTGCACGACCCCCGCCTGGTGGGAGAACTCCAGGGCGCCCAGGACGTCAGCACCGATGCTCAACGCCTGGTCGGTGGCCATCGGCCGCCCAGCGGGCATGAGGTCGGTCAGCGGGTTGCCCACGATCCGTTCCATGACGATGAACGGCACCCTCACCGTCCCGCCGGTGGGCGCAGGCAGGTCGGCCTCGTCGATGTCGTAGACCCCCACGATCGCCGGGTGGTTCAGCCGCGCGGCCATCTTCGCCTCGCGCTGGAACCGTTCGCGGAACGCCGGGTCGCGGGCCAGCGCCATATTCGGCACCTTGATCGCGACCTGGCGCCCGAGCAGCTGGTCACGGCCCGCGTGGACCTGAGCCATCCCCCCTTCGCCGATGACCTCCGCCAGCTCGTACCGTCCGCTCAGCAACGTCACCGCTGGTGCCAGGCGAGCTGGTTCTTGCGGTACGACTGGCGTAGGCACCACCAGAGCCGGCGCCGGCACCCCCGCGGCTGGTGCAGCGGCGGGCAGCGGACCCTGGCCGCCTGCCGGGGTGGTCATCGACGCCGGGGTGCGCAGGGCACCGGTCGCCACAGCGAGCTTCGGGTCGCCCAACGGCTGGGCGAGGATACCGGTGATCTTGTGCAGCTCACGGGCCAGAGCGGGGGTGTGCGAGGGTCCGCCGGTCAGCAACAGCTGGCGCAGCGTGGTGGTCCGCGAGTCTTGCAGCGCACGTGTCAGCAGCGCTGCCACGCGGGCCATCGGTTCGGCGATCACCGTCTCGTACTCGGTGCGCGAGACGTTGACGACGGTCTCCATCCCGGCGACCGCCACCGCGACGGGAGCCGTGGGGTACTCCGACAGCTCTTGTTTGGCGGCGCGCACCACGTCGAGCAACGTCAGGACCGCACCGAGGTTCTGCGGGTCGTCCAGGGCATCGACGATCTCGTCCCGGCCGGACAAGGTCAGCTGGTCGATCACCCACCGGTACAGCAGGTCGTCCAGGTCGTTGCCGCCGAGGCGGTCGTCGCCGGTCTGGGCCACGACGGTCAGCCCACGGTTCGGTGTCGTCTCCAGCACCGCGACGTCGGATGTCCCACCACCGATGTCGACGACCGCGACCCGGCTGCCGGGCTCGAGGTCTTTGGTGGTGGTGTGCGCGTGGAACGCCGCGATCGGCTCAGGCAGCAACCACACTTTCTCGGCGGGGAACCCGGCGAGCACTGCTGCCTCGCACAACGCGTCGAGCCGGGCGCTGCCCCAGTCGACCGGGTGGGTCACGACCACCTGGTCAGGGTCGGTCCCCCCGGCGGCCCGCACCGACCGTTCGCGCACCACCCGCAGCACGTGCGAGACGATCTGCGCCGGTGAGACCAGGTCGTCGCCGAACAGCGCCGCTTCTTGTCCCAGCCGGGCTTTCGGCGCTCCGACGAACGCCCCTGGTGCTGTACGCCGTGCGTTGAGCGCAGCCTGACCCACCCGCCACTGGTCGGCGACGTCCGCTGCCCTGCCTGCCTCGTCGGCCGGCCGCCCGGTCATGACCACCGCTGACGGCATGGTGTCCGAGTTCGACCCCAGCTGGACCTTTTCCACCCGTCCGTCGGCGAACCTCATCGCAGCCCCGGTGTTCGAGGTGCCGAAGTCAACTGCCAGCACCCATGCATCCGAGCTGATTGCCACAACCCTGCCCATCTTCCGCCAGTCCTGCCCAGATCCTACCCGCGCCAGGTCCCATGCTGCCGTCGCACCCCCTGAAGACGTCCAAGGGACTGTGACCAGCATCGCCTCGGGACGTGCCTCACGGCTGGCTCTACCGCTGGTCCCCGTGGGGTTGATGGGACGAGGCACTGGTTGGCACGATGAGGTATGAGTTATGTCGTCCGCGTGCTCATCAACGCGGTTGCCATCTGGTTCGCGACGCTGGTGCTGCCAGGGTTCGACGCGGAAGGAGCCGACACGACGCTCGGCAAGGTCGCGGTGTTCGCGGCCGTCGGGCTGGTGTTCGGCATCGTCAACGCCGTGGTCAAACCGGTGGTGCAGCTGCTGACGCTGCCCGTGTACATCCTCACCCTGGGCCTGTTCACCCTCGTCGTGAACGCGCTGATGCTCATGCTCACAGCCTGGGTGACCTCCCACGCCCACTGGGGCCTGCGCATCGACGGCTTCTGGTGGGCCGTGCTCGCCGCCATCATCGTCTCACTGGTCTCGTTCGTCCTGTCCGCCATGACCAAACGCAAGGACCGCCCACGCCATCAGTAAGCCATGGGGACGGTTCCTATGTCTTGCCTGGTCAGCAGGGTGGAGGGATATCGTCGCGGATGATCGGGACTGGTCTGAGCCGGCGGATCCCGGTGACCCAAGGCGGTCCGGTTGGTCCCTCCCTGGACGAGCAAGACGGTGACCCACACGCTGGCGAGGCTCTGGTCGATGTGGTCGTTGGCACTGAAGGGTCGACCGACCGAAAATCATGCTTGACCAGGCAAGACATAGGAACCGTCCCCAGTGTCCTGTCAGGTCAGTAGGCGGCGAGCAGTTCGTCCGGGGTGATGTGGGTGACACCGTCGATGGTGCAGCCTGAACGTGACACGGCGATGAGGGGGGTGTCGGGTTCGGCTCCTGGCAGCTGGGTGCGGTGGGTGTGCAACACACCAAGGTCTTTGGACCCGAACGGCGAGGTCTCGAGCCACTTGATCGAGCCGAGGGCGTGGATGCGTTTGGCGACGGGTGCCCGGTCAGCGACGACGATGTCGATCTCAGGGTCGTTGGTCCGCGTCCAGTAGCCGCCCACGACGCCGCCGACGCCATCAGGCCCGCAGGCGACCGGCGGAGCCAGGCGGTCCAGAGCCTCGCGGAGCACCGGTTCGATGGCCCGGCCGCGCCATGACGTCCACGACGTGCGGATGCGAGCGAGGACCCGCGCTCCCCTGCCGCGTTCGATCTCGTCGAGGTGTGGCCCGAGAAAGGACAGCCAGAACCGTAGGTAGGGGTCGGCCGTCCGGTAACGGCTCTCCTTGGACGCTCTGGTTGACAGCGGGCTGTCGATGGCGACGACGCGCTTGTCCGCCAGGAGGGCCAAAGACCGGTTGAGCGACGCTGGTTGGATATTGCCCGCCGCCCGGCCGATATTGGCGAAGGTGCGCTCTCCGGCTCCGATGGCCCCCAGGACGCTCCGGGCCTGGGCGTTCGCGGGGAACTCGGCTGCCAGCGACCGCTCGCCGGAGACCAGCAGGGCAGATGTCGGATCGCTGACAGCGTCGGCGAGGTAGTCCCACAGCGGCATCTGGCGAGGCCATTGGTCGCAGACCAGCGGCAGGCCGCCAGTGACCAGGTACGCGTCGAAGGCTTCTGCCGGTCCCAACCCCAGCAGCGTGCCGACTTCTGCCGGGGTCAGCGGCGGCACGACCATCTCGGTCGCGCGCTGGTGGAACGGGCGCCCGTACTCGTCGAGCTGTTCCATCATGGACAGGTCAGAGCCGATACCGATGAGGAGCACACGTTTGCGGGCCAGCTCGCGGTCGAACGCCCGCTGCAGCGTCCCCTCGAACCCCTTGTCTGCTGCCATGAGGTACGGAATCTCGTCGAGCACCACGATGGCGCCGTCGTCGGGCAGGGCCGAGGCGAGCAGGCGCAGGGCAGCGTCCCAGCTGCTGAGCACCACACCGTCGAACAGCGACGCGCCGGGCAGGTCTGAGGCCGCCGCCTCGTGTGCGAACAGCTCCAGCTCGTCGGGCACGTCACGTCTGGCCGCGGCATAGAACAGGTGGGGCACCCCAGCACGCTCGATGAACTCCTCCACCATGCGGGACTTGCCGACCCGTCGTCGCCCACGGATCAGCAACGCCCTGCCAGGTTTGGCGTCCGCGTCGGTCTGGACCCGGCGCAGGAGCGCCCCCAGCCGTGCCAGCTGTGTCTCACGACCGACGAACACCGCGCGCCTCCCAAGTCCACCACGATACTATCGTTCAAGATACTATCATCGATGATGCTATCATTTGTCACCGGGTTGGGTCGAGGCCGCGGCGAGCGCGTTGGCAGATGGCTGCTTTGGTCTGTTGACCCAGGTGCGCTTGAGGTGCCACACGGCGAGGAGGATGACGGCGGTCCATGCGACGGTCCCGGTGAGGTTCTTGGCCAGGGAGAACCCGCCGCCGATGGTGAACAGCCACGACGTGGCCTCGCCGGTGCTGATGAGCGTCCAGGCGGCGAGGTTTTCTACGTAGTCGAGCACGGCGTTGGACGCGGCCACTGCGACGACGGTGACGGTCCAGCGTCGGCGCAGGCCCAGGCGGGTGCCCAGCCAGGTCGCCCAGGCGCTGAGGGTGGTCGCCAGGAGGGCGGGGTAGAACAGGTCGCCGATCTGCAGGTGGGCGTAGGTCCGCAGGCCGTCGGGCCCGCAGGCGGTGGCCAGGGCGGCAGCGTCGTGGGAGTTCCACACGAACCGTGCGTCCAGTGGTGGGCTCTGGCACGCGCCGGTCGTGGCTGGCAGCAAGAACCCGAACATCACGGCCGCGAACAGCAGGTACGCACCGGACAGGACCCACAGGTGGTGGCGCATCACCGGGCCGCCTCGGGTGGGGCGTCGCGGTGCCGCAGCCACGCGACATAGCGGTGCACCTCACCGAGCTGGTCGGCCGACAGCGGCACCGGGTCGTCGAGGTTGCACGCCAGCGCGCTGGCCGGACGCTGCGCGAGACCGAGGTCGGCGCGGACTGCTGCTTCGAACTCGTTGAGAGCGCCAGCGATGTGGTCGACCGGCAGCTGCAGCGTCTGGGCGAGGTCGTGGTAGGCCGGGGCGAACACCGCCTGCGCCCTGGCAAGCATCTCGGTGCCGGAGCCGGTCAGCCGGACGGTCTTGGCCCTGCGGTCGGCTGGGTCCGGCACCGCCTCCACCACCCCTTCGCGCTGGAGCCGCGCGATCATGCTGGTCATGGTCGACAACGGGCTGCCGACCGTCTCGGCGAGCACCGTCGGGCTGGCTCCGTCGATGGCGTGCAGCACCGAGCACAGCGCCATCTCGTCCGCGGACAGCCCGACCGACGCGAGCCGGGACTGCATCCAACGTTCGACCACCTGGGCCAGGAACCAGGTGTCCAGCAGCACAGTGATCCCACTATCCCGTTCCATATTACGACGATATCGTTATAAGTTCCGACATGCAAGCATGCCCGCTCGCCATGACCGGTGCACAGCTAGGCCGCATCCCGCGCCGCGCCGGACAATGGGGACGGTTCCTATGTCTTGCCTGGTCAGCAAGGCGGAGGGACGTCGCTGCGAACTCTCGGGACTGGTCTGCGCCGGGAGATCCCGGTGGCCAAGGCTGTCCGGTTGGTCGCTCCCAGGACAAGCAAGACGGTGACCCACACGCTGGCGAGACCCTGGTCGATGTGGTCGTTGGCACTCAAGGGTCAACCGACCGAAAGCCATGTTTGACCAGGTAAGACATAGGAACCGTCCCCATCGTCCTTAGCACCAGCGCGCCTGATTGCACAACGGCTGGGCAGGTTCGCGCCCAGGTCTTCGTCTTGGGCGCCGCAGCTAGGATCGCGGCATGGCGAAAAAGTTGAGCGCACTGGAGCTGGCCGAGATCGAGCGGCTGCTCAGCGAGGCTGACCGTCTCGTCGCACAGTGGTGGTCAGCAGCCCCGTGCCCTCAGCACGGACAAGCCAGCCTCGCGCTCGGCCTCCGGAGCGACGGAAAGTTCTTTCCGCTGGATGACCCAGCGGACGATGCCTACCGGGACGCCCTCCCAAACCCCCGTGCCGCGTTCATCCCCATCTCCTTCCAGCCAAGGGTGTTCGCCGTGGCCTGCTGTGTGTGCGATCGCATCACAGGCACCTTCGTCAATGCTAGGGGAAGGCTCCAGCCGTACCGGCCTGGACAGTCGAAACGGTTGGCGGAGATCCGGGCGCAGATGGAGTAGCGGCAGTCCGCATCGACGGACACGGTTCGCATCGAGGGACACAGGCCTTCGCGTCGAACCGTTGCACTCGATGAGTCCGGTGCCCCGGCTACTCGGCGGCGTGGCTGAAGAAGGTCCCGCCGGAGTCTGGGACGTGCTTGGCCCGGAGGACCGTCTTGGCGACCGGTCCGGCGAGCCACAGCTCCCATGGCCCGTTCTGCGACCGCCAGCACCGCACCGAAGCCAGCGCCGCCGCCTAGATCGTCGCCACGTGCGTCCCGCGGTTGTCGACGACGATGGGCTGCACCCAGGTCGAGGCTCACAGGACAATGGGGACGGTTCCTATGTCTTGCCTGGTCAGCAGGGTGGAGGGGCATCGTCGCAGATTGTCGGGGCTGGTCTGAGCCGGGGATCCCGGTGGCCCAAGGCGGTCCGGTTGGTCCCTCCCTGGACGAGTAAGACGGTGACCCACACGCTGGCGAGACTCTGGTCGATGTGGTTGTTGGAACTGAAGGGCCGACCGACCGAAAATCATTCTTGACCAGGCAAGACATAGGAACCGTCCCCAGCGTCCGGGTACCCAGCCCCGCGAGGTCACGGCGACAGCAGTAAGGGTCGACCGTGGGTCACGACATGCCTGGACGGCTGCTGGTCGTCCAGGAGGGTCGAGACCCGCTCCAGCGCGCTCACCCTGGCGATCGACCAGGCACCAGAGTTGAGCCTCGGGCATTTTCAGGTTGATGTCGTCCTGCTGAACGTCAATCCAAAGAAGTTGCGAGGGTCGAAGACGAAACGCAGGCCAGTGTCATCATCCAGGAGCAGGTACAGCAGCCGACCAGCAGGGGCGGTTTGCACGCCACTGTGCACATCACGACCTGGACAGGGTACGAGGATCATCCCTGGCTTCCGCGGCAATAGGTGTACCCGGCCAGGAGCAGAGCGCTCGACCCGCGTCGCGCTCGCGAAACCCAGGCTGTCTTGGCCTGCCCAGGCGTCAGTGGTGCCGGATCTCCACCCGGCGGTTCTGGGCTCGGCCTTCAGGGTTGTCGCTGCCGTCGGAGTTGGTGTTCTTCGCGACCGGGTCGTGAGAGCCCTTCCCCGCAGCGTTGACGGTGAGGTCGGGGCGGTCCCGGTTGATGATCGAGGCGACGGCGGAGGCACGTTGCTGGGACAAGAGCATGTTGCCCTCGTCGGTGCCTATCGAGTCGGTGTGGCCGGTGACATCGACCGACGCGCCGTTCGGCACAGTCTTGAGCGCCTCGGCGATAGCTTTCTCTCCGGAGGCGTCGATGTCGTACTTGGCGAACTCGAACAGCACGTCGGTGGAGATCGTCGTCACGTCGCCTTTTGTCTCCACCCAGGGTTTCACGCTGCCGGAAAGGTCGTACAGCTTGACAGAGCCCTTCAGCTTCATCATGGAGACCGAGGCTGCCAGGTCGGCGTCCGACGGCACCTCGATCGTGTCCACGTCGAATTCTTCTGTTGCGGTTGCTCGCTGGTCTGGGGTGGCAGAGGTAGGCGCAGCACCTTGAGTAAGCACCGCGACGCCGACGACCACGAGCCCAGCCGCAACAACCCCGGCGACCCGGCGAGGTCTTGGCGGTCTGGCCACTGGCGCGACCAGACGACCAGAGGCTGGGGCAACTGCCGGAGGATCGCCCATGGATGGGTCTGCGAGGACCTGCACGCCGCTCACTGCTCGGCCTTCACTTTCAGCGGTACCCAGGCGTCGATGATCCGCAGGTCGAACTCCGTGTTGTCGTCTTCCGGGGCAGCGAAGACAGCGTAGACGTACATGGCCTGGCCGTTGCTGGTGTGGACCGGGAGAAAGCCGCTACTCTCGACCGAGGAGTAGATCTTGAGGTTGTCCTTGTCGATCAGCTTCGGGTGGAAGCCCGTTTCACCAAGCATGGCGTACAACGAGACCCGGCCGTCCCGGGATTTTGAGGCGAAGTGCGGGGTGAGCACCAAGCTCAGGACCTGGATCTTCCCGTCGACCTTGAGGCCGAGCACTCCGACCTCGACGGTGTCGTCGGGCGAGCCGGGGACCTCGAACGTCACGACCTCGCCGACGGGCTTGGTCAGGTCGATATCCTGCCCGCCCATCGTGACTGCCCCGTTGGATCCCCGGTCCTTCCCGCTGCTCTTGTCGTCCGTGGACCCGGACGTGCACCCGCCGACGAACCCAGCGGTGATGGTGGCCGCCGCGACCAACGCGACGAGACGGACAAACGGCTGATACATGGTGGTACCCCTCGGTGTGTGCTCGACCTGCTCGACACGACAGCGGTCATCATGCCCCGTATGCCCCCGTTGTTCCTAGTGCCCGCTATGTGCACCTGGTGCGGACCCCGGGTCTGGTGACCAAGGAGCGGGGTCGACGGCACAGTCCTTGGCAACCTTGTGGAGCGGGGTGCGCCATGATGGGGGTATGTCTCGTGTGACGCTGGCTGATGTTGTTCCTGCTGTGGCATTGGGGCCGTTGGACGGGCGGTACAAGCCTGTCGTGGCGCCGTTGGTGGACTACCTGAGCGAGGCGGCGCTCAACAGGGAGCGGTTGCACGTGGAGGTGGAGTGGCTGATCCACCTGACCAGGACGGGGGCGGTGCCAGGGGCGCCAGTGCTCAGCGCCGACGACCAGGAGTACTTGCGTGAGGTGGTCGACACGTTCGGTGCTGACCAGATCGCCGAGCTGGCGACGATCGAGCGCACGACGGTCCACGACGTCAAGGCTGTGGAGTACTTCCTCAAACGTCGGCTGGAGCGTGCACCGACCGGCAGTGTGCTGCCGGGGGCGTCTGAGCTGGTGCACTTCGCCTTGACCAGCGAGGACGTCAACAACCTGAGCTATGCGCTCATGGTGCGTGGGGCGGTGCGCGATATGTGGATGCCCGCTGCGCGCGCGCTGGTCGGCGAGGTGGCGACCATGGCCGACGAGCACCGCGCCACACCGATGCTGGCGTTGACCCACGGCCAGCCAGCCACCCCCACAACCCTGGGCAAAGAGCTGGCGGTGCTCGCCCACCGGTTGCGCCGACAGCTGGACCGCATCGACGCCGACGAGTACCTGGGCAAGCTCAACGGCGCGACCGGGACGTACGGCGCCATGGTCGCCGCCGTTCCGACGACGTCGTGGCAGCAGGTGTCGCGCACGTTCGTCGAGCACCTGGGCTTGGTGTGGAACCCGTTGACCACCCAGATCGAACCGCACGACTGGCAGGCCGAGCTGTACGCGGACATGGCCCGGTTCAACCGGGTGCTGCACAACCTGGCCACCGACGTGTGGACGTACATCTCGCGTGGGGTGTTCATCCAGGTCCCGGTGCCTGGGGCGACAGGCAGCTCGACCATGCCGCACAAGGTCAACCCCATCCGCTTCGAGAACGCTGAGGCGAACCTGGAGGTCTCCTGCGCGCTGCTGGACACCCTGGCCGCGACCCTGGTCACCTCCCGGCTGCAACGGGACCTGACAGACTCGACCACGCAGCGCAACATCGGTCCCGCGTTCGGGCACTCGCTGCTGGCTGTGGACAACGTCCGCCGGGGTCTTGCCCGTCTGTCGGTCGACACGGATATGCTCGCCGCCGAGCTCGACGCGACCTGGGAAGTGCTGGCCGAACCTGTGCAGTCGGCGATGCGCGCCGCGTGCGTCGCCGGGGTCCCCGGGATGGACAACCCGTACGAACGCCTCAAAGACCTCACCCGCGGCCAGCGCATCACCGGCCCCGCCCTGCGCGAGTTCGTCGCCACTGTGGGCCTGCCCGCCGAGACCGCCACCCGCCTGTCCACCCTCACCCCCGCCACCTACACCGGCCTGGCCTCCGACCTCGTCGACCACGTCGGCACGTAGCCAGCACCCGGCGCGCGCCGAAAGCGGCCAGTGGTGACATCCTGCCAAAGCCGCAGCACGCGACGGCGTGTTCGCCTGTCTTCGGGCTACCGGCACACCCGGCGCACCAGGTGGGACACACGGGTTCGTCGACGCGCACGAAGCCTGGCCCGCCGACCGTCCGGGTGGCTGCCGGGTTCACTTCTGGGCAGCCCTGGGTCTTCGCACCCCACCGCTCTGCGGCGGCCGGAAGGCTCACGCACAGGGCAACCCTGACCCCTTGGCAGGGGGTGCCGAACCGTCCGCGATGAGCCGGCTGGGCGACAGTTTCGCGCTGATTGGGTGAAGAGACTGGACCCAGGGCCCGGTTCACGACAGAGTCATCCCTGGACGAAGCGCTCGAATCGGTCGAAGAGGACAGGACATGACCCTCCTGCAGAAGACGGTGTCACCGAGGTTGTCACGGGCGTACCTCAATGAGGGGTACGACCGGGTCGGTGGGTACGTCGTGCGGGTGTCCGACGTGCGGTTCGCCACGTCGTTGCCCGACCTGGCCGCCGTGCACGGCCTGACAGCCCCCGGATCAGGCTGGACACCCCAGTCGCCGTGGATCGACGTGCTGCGTTTCGACGCCGACTGGTACCTGCGCTACTTCGGCGAACCAGGCTACGCCGTCCCCCTGTGGTGGCTCATGCACACCCGCGTCCCGCCCGGTGCCCAGCTGGTGCGCCGGTACGCCGCAGGTGGCACCGAGCTGCTCGCCCGGTACGGGCACCTGGGGACCGGGTGGCGTCCGGCTGACCCCGCCGCAGAAGCCCCGACCATGGCACGGCTGTCGCAGTGCGTCGGAGCGGTCGCCTCGTGGAACGGCGCCCACTACGACGCTGATGTCGTCGACGGGCGGGTTGTCATCGCCACATCGTGCTCCCAGCCGCCCCAGATGGGGTTCTGGCCGGGCGCCCGGGGCCGGTGGTACCGCCAGCTGCACCCCAGCGAGCTCGCCGACGTGTTCGGTGTGGAAGTCTGCGCGACATGGCGCGGCATGGCCGTGCACGTGGCCGACCAGGTGCTCGCCGGGAACCGCCAGGTCGCCCGAATCGTCCCCGCCGGGGACAACGTCGAAGAAGCCCAGGCCCGCGGTATGACCATGCTCGACGTCGACGTCGCCGAAGCGTGGGTGCTGCTCGACGAGCTCGACGACCTGCGCTCCGAACGCCTGGACGCCCAGCCCCCCAACGGCGTGCGTCCCCCCGACCCCGGCGCCCTCCCGCTGTCCGGCCTGCACCCCGTGGACCGCGAAGAACCGTCCGACGCTGACGCCCCCGGCGAAACGGCCTGAGACACGACACTGTCCCTCAAGCAGGACCCTCGGCCTGGACATCAACCGAACGGATCCGCGACGTGCGAACCAGGACGCGTGGTGCGAACCAACGCGTTCGCACGACGCGTTCTTGTTCGCACCTCGGCGAAGGGTCCATCACTTTCGGGTGACGCCACGGACATCCTCGACCCACCGGGACCCTGGACAAGACGAGGGACGCCTGCTTGAGCCCCGCCAAGGTGGCAGGACGCAGGACGGTTACAGCAGGACGGCTGCGGCGTGGACTTGGCGTTCGGCGGCGTCGGCTAGTGCTTCGAGCTCGGCCAGGGCGGCGGTGTAGGCGTCGCGGTCGCCGGAGGCGGCGGCCCACTTGGCGCGGATGGTGGGGGTGTGCATGATGCGGTGGGCTGCGCGGCGGGCGAGCATGGTGTTGTCGACGCCGGTGACGCAGGCGCGGAGCATACGGGCACGGGCGGCGATGACTGGGGGGGACCAGTCGCGGACCTGGCGTTCGCGCATGAAGGCGTCGGCTGCGGCGTCGACGAGGGCGCGGGCGGCGGCCACGTCGGGGTCGCAGCACGCGGCGCCGACGTCTGCCAGGGCGACGAGGCGCACGCCGGGCAAGGTGGCGACCTCAGGGGCGACGTCGCGGCGCAGGGCCAGGTCGACCAGGACGAGGGGGCGTCCTTCACGGGCGGCGGCGACCTGGTCAGCACCCAGGACCGGACCGGTGCCTGAGCAGGTGACGACCACGTCGGCGTGGCGCAGCTCGTGGAACAGGTCCGTGGCGGGCACGACCTGGTGACGCTCGGCGAAGCCCTCGGCGCGTCCGGAGCCGGAGAAAACCCGTACGTCGTACACACCGCGGGCGCGCAGCGCGGCCAGGCTCGCCCCGGCGTAGCTGCCTGTGCCCACCAGGAGGGCCCGTGCGCCGTTGTGGGACACCTGGGCTAGGTCGAGGGCTTCGGAGACTGCTGAGCGGCCCAGGACGTCCAGGGGGACGGCTCCGACGACGGTCCGCGACACCCGCAGGGCGGTCTGGAAAGCCGCCTCCAGCAAAGGGGTCGTGGTGTGCTGCTCACGGGCGGTGCTCAGCGCTCCACGCACCTGCCCGACGATCTCGCGCTCCCCCACGACCATCGACTCGAGACCCGAGGCGACGCCGAACAGGTGGACGACCGCGTCACGCTGGGTACGCACGTCGATGAGGTGCGGGCACCCGGCAGGGGCGAACGGCGAACGGACGAGCTGTTCTTGGCGGTCCGACTGCGGGTGGGCGTAGCGGGCGCCGCTGAGGGCCGCGCGGGCGGCCAGGGCGCGGGTGGCGTGCTGGCTGGTGCCCGCCACTGCGTCCTCAGGGACGTCCAGGTACAGTTCGACCCGGTTGCACGTCGCCAGGGCTACGACCCCGTCCACGGCTCCGGACGCGACAAGCTCGGGCCCCACGCCAGGTACGCCAGCCGACAAGGTGGCGAGCACGTCAAGCCCGGATCCGGTGTGGTCTGCGACCACGACACACAACGCCATGGTCGAATAGTGAATCATGTCCGCCCCCTTCGGGCACAATACTCGGGTGGAAAGTTCCCCCGATCGCCCAGGAGATGACATCCTGTCCGGTAAACCGCTGCTTGAGGCGTTCACAGGACGCCGTCCGTCGACCTTCCCCGTGTGGTTCATGCGCCAAGCCGGACGGTCTCTTCCCGAGTACCGCGAAGCCCGCGCCAGCACCACGATGCTCGAGGCGTGCCTCGACCCCGACCTGGCAGCCGAGATCACCTGCCAGCCGGTCCGACGCCACGGCGTGGACGCGGCGATCTTCTTCTCCGACATCGTCGTGCCGCTCGCCTTGGCAGGGGTCGACGTGACGATCGAACCGGGCGTCGGGCCGGTGTTCGCCCACCCGGTGCGCACCGTCGCCGACGTGGCGGCCCTCACCGAAGCCGGCCCCCCCGACGCCGCAGCCCTCGAACCGGTCGCCGCGGGGGTGCGAGCGGCCGTCGCCCTGCTCGGCGAGACCCCTCTCATCGGGTTCGCCGGGGCCCCGTTCACCCTTGCGGCCTACCTGGCGCAAGGGCGGGCCTCCCGCGACCACCTGGCCGCCCGTCGGCTCATGCACACCGACCCGGCGGCGTGGTCGGCGCTCATGGATTTCGCCGCAGCGGTGTCGGCGGCGTTCCTCGTCGCGCAGATCCGCGCGGGGGCGGTGGCTGTGCAGCTGTTCGACTCGTGGGTGGGGTCGCTGCGCGAGTCTGATTACCGCGCGCACGTCCTGCCCGCATCGGCGGCGGTGCTCGCAGCAGCCAAAGCCGAAGGGGTGCCCACCGTGCATTTCGGAACGGGCACCGGCGAGCTGCTGACGGCATTACGCGACGCAGGGGCCGACGTGGTAGGAGTAGACCACCGTGTCACCCTGGATGCCGCCGTCGGGCGGCTGGGCGGTACGACACCCGTCCAGGGCAATATCGACCCGGCGCTGCTTGCCGCGCCGTGGCCGGTGCTCGAAGCGCATGTGCGCGATGTCGTCGACCGCGGCCGGGCGGCTCCCGGCCATGTTGTCAACCTTGGGCACGGGGTCCCCCCGGACGCTGACCCCGACGTCCTGACCCGCATCGTGAGGCTGGTGCATTCCCTGTGAAGATCGGTAAGCGCAAGTCCGAGCCCAAGACCACTGCCGTCGTCGTCGGCGCCGGTATCGCCGGGCTCATCGTCGCCCGTGCCCTGGCCCGCGCCGGCATCTCCACCACAGTCCTCGAGGCCCGTGACGCCCCTGGTGGTGCTGTGCGCTCGCACCGGATCGCCGGGCTGACGCTGGACGCCGGGGCCGAGTCGTTCGCCACCCGCGGCGGGTACGTGGCCGACCTGCTGGCCGACATGGGGATGGCTGAGCAGATCACCTCCCCCGACCCGACCGGTGCGTGGGTCCAGCTGCCCGACGATGCCCGTCCGATGCCCCACGGGGGGGTGCTGGGCATCCCCGCGCACCCGTGGTCGGCTGGTATCCGGCGCACCCTGGGGACCGTCGGCGCGGCCCGGGCCTGCCTGGACCTGGTGCTGCCGGGCAAGGTCGGCGCTGGCGGGTCCCTGCGCGACCAGGTGGGCAGACGTATGGGCTACAGAGTCGTCGACCGGCTGGTCCACCCTGTCGTCGGCGGGGTGTACGGGGCGGACCCGGCGGACGTGACCCTGGCTGGCCTGGCCCCGCACCTGACCGAAGAGCTGCCCAAGTCCGGCGGGTCGCTGGCCCGTGCGGTGCGCACCGTCGTGGCGTCCATGCCCTCGGGCGCGTCCACACAAGGGCTTGAAGGCGGCCTGTACCGGCTGACCAACGCCCTGGTGGAGGACGTCGAAGCCCACGGCGGCGAGATCAAGGTCTTCACCGAGGTCAGCAAGGTCACCCGCGACGACGACGGCTGGGTGGTCACCACCAACGACGACGAGCGCCGTGCCGACCTGGTGGTCCTGGCCTCGGCCATGCTCGGCGGGATCGAGGGCCTCGAAGACGTCGCGCTGGACGAGGGGCGTCCGTCCACCTTGGTGACGCTGGTGCTCGACGACGGCCGTCTGGACGCCGCCCCACGCGGCACCGGGATGCTCGTGGCACCCGGCAGCCCTGTGGAGGCCAAAGCCCTGACACATTCGACCGTCAAGTGGTCGTGGCTGGCTGACCAGGCAGGTCCTGGGCGCCACGTCCTGCGGGTGTCGTACGAAGGCGACCGTATGGGCAAGTGGAACGACGAGAACCGCCAGCGCCTGCGTGACGCCGCTCTCGTCGACGCCGGGCGGATGCTCGGGCTCGCCCTGTCCAGCTCACAGCTGGCCGGCTACGACGTGGTGGTGTGGACCCAGTCCATGCCACGTCCTTCCGCAGCGCACCGTGAGGCGGTCGCGAAGGTCAAAGCCCTCGCGCAGACCACTGACCACCTGGCGGTCACCGGCTCGTGGGTGGCCGGGACCGGTCTGGCCGCTGTCGTGGCCGACGCTGTCGCCGTGGGCAAGGTCCTGGTCGACGAAGAGTCCTGACACGTCACCGAGCGCAGACGCCGAGGTCGGTGCACGGTCAGCCAGGCCGTGCACCGACCCAGTCGGCCAGGCGCCGGTCCGTCGGCCCCTGACAATCACCAACGCGTTCTGCGGGCCATGCGGAGCGCTGCGAAGGGCCCGCAGGACGCACTGGTGAAGGGTGGCGCGCCCCCTTCGTACGTCATCAGATCATCGGATGAACTGTCTCGCATGTTTTCGCTTGGTGCAATCGCACGGGCCTCTCGGCCATCCCGGGAGACAATCACGGGGACCTGCCCGACAACTCGACAACCACCCATATCCACCACACCCTAGGCGCCGGGGCAATACCTCCGGGAAGAAACTGTTGGACCAGCGCGCACGGCCCAGGCACCATAGGGGGTATGGCTAAGACACATGTGGCAGACAAGCTCGTCAGCTGGGCGTCGATCGCCGACGAGGCAACCCTGGAGCAGGCCAAGCGGACAGCCCAGCTGCCGTTCGTCTACCCTCACGTGGCCCTCATGGCCGACGCTCACCTGGGCAAAGGCGCCACAGTCGGGTCGGTGATCCCCACTGTCGGCGCGATCATCCCCGCGGCGGTCGGTGTCGACATCGGCTGTGGGATGATCGCTGTGCGCACCGGTTGGACCGCTGCCCAGCTGCGTGCCGCTGGGCCCTTGTCGACCCTGCGCGAACAGGTCGAAGCAGTCGTCCCCGTCTCGGCTGGCGGGTACAACACGACATTGACGCCCAGCGCTGAAGCACGTGTCGAAGAGCTGGAGAAATCTGCCGTCAATGCCCGTTTCGACCCGGACATGTCCGCGGGAAACTGGCGCCTCCAGCTCGGTTCCCTGGGTTCTGGCAACCACTTCATCGAGGTGACCGCTGACGAGACCGACCAGGTCTGGCTGTTCTTGCACTCCGGTTCGCGTGGCGTGGGCAACAAGATCGCCCAGCGCCACATCAAGGTCGCCGCGGAGCTGGCCCGCAAGTACTGGATCACCCTGCCTGACCCCGACCTGGCTTACCTGGCTGAAGGCACCGACGAGTTCTGGGCGTACATCCGCGAGCTGCGGTGGGCCCAGCAGTTCGCCCTGCTCAACCGCGAGGAGATGATGGACCGCGTCGTGCAGGTCGTCGCCGGTTTCATGGGCGAGGACGTCGCCGAGTCCGAGCGCATCAACTGCCACCACAACTTCACAGAGAAGGAGCACCACTTCGGCAAGGACGTGTGGGTCTCGCGCAAAGGCGCGATCCTCGCCGACGCCGGACGTCCCGGCCTCGTCCCCGGCTCCATGGGCACCGCCTCGTACGTCGTGGTCGGCCGCGGCGAGCCCGTGTCCCTCAGCTCCTCCCCCCACGGCGCCGGACGCGCCTACTCGCGCAACGCCGCCCGCAAGGCCTTCACCGTCGACGACCTCGACGCCGCCATGACCGGTATCGAGTACCGCCGCACCGACGCCTTCATCGACGAGATCCCCGCCGCCTACAAAGACATCGACCAGGTCATGGCCGACTCAGCCGACCTCGTAGAAGTCCGCCACACGTTGCGCCAGCTAGTCAACGTCAAGGGAGACTAACCCGATCGCCAATACCCCCTGGTCTGAAAGCTGAGCCTTCCGGTGAAAGCTGACGTCGGAAGGTCAGCTTTCACCGGAAGGCTCAGCTTTCAAGGGGTGGACGCTTTGTCCACAGAGTGGACGACTAGCCGGTGACGGGGAAGTTGATCTCGGTGACCCAACTTGTTGGGTCGGGGTCTTGGGCGGGGCCTACGACGTAGATGTTGAACATGGGGCCGGCGAGGGTGAGGTTGTGGTGGCTGACCCAGTCGCCGATGGCTTGGCAGACGGCGCCGGTGCCTTCGTAGGGGCCGTAGAGGGTGGCCCATGCGACACGTTGGGCGCCGGTGGTCTGGCGGGTGAACGGGGCGGGGACGTCGTCGTCGCCGGTGAACTCCCACCACACGGCCATGTCGATGTCGCTCTCGCGGAAGTCGGTGTCGTAGAACGTGGCACCGACATGTGTGCCGAACTGGGTCATGGGTAGCGCGTCGGGGCCTTTGACGACCGCGGCGAGCTGCGCCCACAGGTCGCCTTCGGCGCTGTAGGTGGCGATAGTGCTGCGCAGGGCGATGACCTGCATGGCGGGGACGGTGCGTTCTTCGACGGTGACGGGCATGGCCGACTCCTTGATCTGGTCGCAAACAGTGGCAATGAGCGCTTGCTGGGCGGCGATCTGCTGGGCGGCGGCGTCGAGGCTGCGCGCGTGGTCGGCCAACGCCTGGCGCAACGCGTCGGCGTCGTCGAACAACGGCAGCAGCTGCGCGATCTGCGCGATCCCGCAGCCGGTGTCACGCAGCACCCGGATCCGTGCGGCCGTCCGCAGCTGGGCCGGGGCGTAGAACCGGTACCCGTTACCCGGGTCGACGTGCGCGGGCACGAGCAGCCCCCGCTCGTCGTAGTGCCGCAACATCCGCACCGACAGCATCGCGAACCTCGAGAAGTCCCCGATACCCAGCAGATATGTCGGTCCATCAGCGCTCATGGAACCACTGCACCACCTCCCACAGTGTGAGAGTCAAACGCTACGCCGAACCGATCACCTACGTCGCCCGGTCTTGGACTCGTCCGCCGCGCAGACCGGCTACAGCTAGCGCCACCGGCGAGCCTTCCCGTCTTGGAACCGTCCGCTGCGCTCACCGGCTAGCGCCACCGGGGGAGCTTTCCCGTCCAGGTCTGCGTCTCTTGCTCGTCGTCCCAGCGCCAGACGATCGTGACCTCGTCGCCGGGCGACCCGGCCAACGCCACCCTCTCGCCCGGCCCGACCCTGTCGACGTGTGTCACCGCAGGCGGATCCGACCCGACGACGTCGACCTGCACATCACAAGCAGCACGTCCGGCGATACATGTCGCCCGGCACACCCCGTCGTCCCAGGTCACTGCCCACGGTGGCCCAGTGGCCCCACCCTGGAGCGTCTCGCGCTGGTCGACGTCGTCGACAGCCCGCAACCGGAACCATGCCCACCCCACCAGGCTGACAACAGCCATCACGAGCACCATCCACGTCATAGCCGCATTTTTTCACTGCCTGGCGCCTCAACCAAAGAACACCCGACACCCCCTCGCTGCTCACGGGGTGACCCCACGACGCCGCCCCCTTCGCACACAGGTCAGCTGGGACACGTTCACGGTCCGGAAACGAGGCCCGCAACAACCGTCCGCGAGCGAGCCACCTGGACCGGTTGAGACCTACACAAACCCGCTAGCCTCGTCGCCCGCATCCGTCGGCTCCTGGTCGACGAGGCCATCCACCCCCGGCCCTACCCCAGCCTGCATGTCTGGACCCAAGGCAAGGCTTCCACGCGGAGGCAAGTCTTCAAACCCTTGCCTCTGCGTGAACACCTTGCCCTCGCGAGATCGGGCGAGCCCTCTCTTGGGTCTTCGGCGCGCAGGGTGAGGGCGCGGGTGGGGTGGTTGGTGAAGACACCGAAGACGAACCCTCCCAAGCCGATGTCCGGCGCAGCCGGACGAGGCGTCCCAAGACCCCACCCCCAAGCTCTGGTGCGAACGAAACAAGCGGGTCGGGGTGGCTGTCCGGCACGCAGGCATCGGGCCTGGCGGGAAGACCGGCGAGAGCCGGTCGGGGGACTGCGTGCCGGACAGCCACCCCGACCCGCGCCCCAACCCAAGCCCAAAGCCCCAGCCCCAGCCCACAGCCCACAACGCCCCGCAACAGAGCACCCACCGAGCCCCCTATCGGATTCGAACCGATGACCTGCTGTTTACAAGACAGCTGCTCTGACCGTCTGAGCTAAGGAGGCGCAGGCCTAGGGTAACGGTATCTGGGCGACACACGTCACTGGTTATCTGCGACGCCCCCCGTGCAGGCCATCACGTCAGGCCAGCCCGTCGCGGCAACCTGTGTGGTCACCCCTTGGCTGCTTCGACCGCGTTGCGCAGCACGCCAGCGTCGAGGAAGCTCTCGGTGAAGCGTTCACCGTTGATGACCACCGTCGGGGTGCCCACTCTGCCGTCTCGGCTGGGGACCATCCCGGTCGCCTGACGGACCCACGGTTCGAAGGTGCGCTGTACCTTCCTGTCGAGCCGGATGCGGCCGGTGAACTGGTCGGTGACAGCCTTTTTCACGCCGACGCCCTGGGCGACCTCGGCGATCTGCTGGTCGGACAGCCCCGGGGTGCCTTCTTCGGGCTGGATTCCCTCGGACAGCAGCGCTGAGGCGAAGGCTGGGAAGTGTTCGGGGTCTTTGTCGGCCACCACGGCGAGCGCGTTGGCTGCCCGGGTCGAGTAGGCCGTGCCTTCGGAGTAGGAGTCGAGGATCGCCACGGGGTGGTACACGACGGTCACCCCGCCACCGGCGATGAGCTCGGCGAGGTCTGGGCCGTTGATCTGGTCGAGCAGACCGCAGAAGGGGCAGATGACGTCGAAGTACACGTCCACCACGACGTCCCCGTCTCCGACGGTACCCACCCCGGCGGCGCTGACCGGGATTCCACCGGTGTCGTCAGCAGTGCTCGGCACAGGGGCCTCAGTGACCGAGACCGGGTCGCCCTTGACCTCTGTGCAGCCACCCAGGAGCAAGGACCCCACGGCCACGACGGCCGCGAACAGCGTGGACCGGAGCATCATTGTTCGGCTCCCGGTGTTTGTTCGGGCGCGTCTTGCGGGGTCTCGCCCAGGGCGGCCTGGACCCTGGCGGACAGCGGCTCGGCCGTCCACTCCATCCAGCCTTCCCCGTTGACGAGGATCGTGGGAACCCCATCGGCGGTCAGGGCGCTCGTCACAGCGGAGGTCCACGGGACGAACGTGCGCAGGGTTTTGCCGTTGTAGTCCGCCGTGGCTGTGAACTGGTTGGTCACCGCTGCGGAAACCCCGACGCTCTGGGCGATCTCGGCGATCCTCTTGTCGTCGTGCCCAGGGGTGTTCTGCTTGGGCTGGCTGGTGAACAACGCGTTCATGAAGTCGACGAAGTGGTCAGGGTCCTTGTCGGCCACCACAGAGACGGCGTTGGCGACCCGGGTCGAGTAGTTGGTGCCTTGGGAATGCGAGTCGAGACGCGAGACCACGTGGTAGACGACCGTCACGTCGTCACGGCCAGTCTTCGGGTCGAGCAGCGCGTCGATCTCAGGCCCTTGCGTCTTCTCGAACTTGGCGCAGTGCGGGCACATGAAGTCCATGTACACGTCGACGACCACCCCGTCTGCAGAGACACCCACTCCCTGCTTGCTCACGGGGATCCCGCCGAGGGCTGCGTCCCCGGTGGAGGGGACCTGGATGTCGGTCCCCACCTTCTTGGGCAGGCTGACGGGGGACTTGTTGCCGTCGACCCGCTGTTTGACGAGCAAACCGATGGCACCGACGACCACGACGACTGCGACGGCCAGCAGAGCGATACCGATGATCTTGTTGCGGCGCCGCTCACGTTCCTGTCTGGCGCGCAGCTCGGCGGCCTTGCGGCGTGCCTCGTCACGGCGCTGCGCCTTGGTCAGACGGTCGTTGGTGGCCACGAGTCTCCTTCAGGTCACGATCGTGCGGGTCTGCACAGGAACGCTCGGACGTGCACATCCGCGGCGCGCTCAACAATAGACCGGTCTGACCAACTTTGATCAGGCTGGTACACAGGTCCGGGTCCCGATGGCCCGGACGGCGGCGTAGGACGAACCGGTTGCGCCTGAGGGGCCTTGCTGGCGGCGACGGCTACCTGCTCGCCAAGGACCGAGGCATCATTGGTCGGTCTCCGGTGTTTCTTCGGGCGCGTCTTGCGGGGTCTCGCCCAGGGCGGCCTGGACCCTGGCGGACAGCGGCTCGGCCGGCCACTCCATCCAGTCTTCACCGTTGACGAGGATCGTGGGGGTCGAGCCACGGCCGTTCACCATGGGCAGGGTGTTCGTCACTGCGGAGGTCCACGGGACGAAGGTGCGCAGGGTCTTGCCGTTGTAGCTCGCCGTGGCTGTGAACTGGTTGGTCACCGTTGCGGGGACGCCGACGCTCTGGGCGATCTCGGCGAGCCTCTTGTCGCCGTGCCCGGGGGTGTTCTCCTTGGGCTGGCTGGCGAACAACGCGTTCATGAAGGCGACGAAGTGGTCGGGGTCCTTGTCGGCCACCACAGAGACAGCGTTGGCAGCACGGGTCGAATAGTTGTTGCCGAGGGACGCCCCGTCGAGGATCGAGACCACGTGGTAGACGATGGTCACGTCGTCGCGGCCGGTCTTCGGGTCGAGCAGCGCGTCGATCTCGGCCCCTTGCGTCTGTTCGAAGCTGGCGCAGTGCGGGCACATGAAGTCGAGGTACACGTCGACGACCACCCCGTCTGCGACCAGGACACCCACTCCCTGCTTGCTCACAGGGATCCCGCCGCGGGCTGCGTCGCCGGTGGAGGGGACCTGGATGTCGGTCCCCACCTTCTCGGGCAGGTTGACCGGGGACCTGTCGCCGTCGATGCGCTGTTTGACGAGAAAGGCGATGGCGCCGACGATCACCGCGACTGCGAGGACCAGCAGAGCGATACCGATGATCTTGTTGCGGCGCTGCTCGCGTTCCTGTCTGGCGCGCAGCTCGGCGGCCTTGCGGCGTGCCTCGTCGCGGCGCTGCGCCTTGGTCAGACGGTCGTTGGTGGCCATGAGGCTCCTTCAGGTCACAGTCGTGCGGGTCTGCACAACCTGCACGGGAACGCTGGGACGTGCACATCCGCGGCACGCTCAACAATAGACCGGTCGGAGGTCGTGGTGCGAAAGCCTGTGCGCTGGGACGCACCTGTCACGACGGCATGCCGGGTGCCGCCACAGGCGACCAGTCGACGGGGGCGGTGCCGATATGCGAGTACAGGACGGCTGCGGCGACCAGGCAGGCGATGACCAGCGCACCGGCCCCGACCCGTCCGGGGGCGACGACGGCCAGGGTGCGCCGGGCGCCGACACGGGTGGCGCGGGCCAGCGGTCCGAACCAGGTGCCCACGATGAACCCCAGGACCAGCACACCCACGACGACACCCACCGCTGTGCCGGCCAGCTCGGTGTCGGACGTGCTCAGCGCCGCAGCGCCGAACACCCAGAACAGGGAGCCGACGATGAGGGCGGCTGCCGCGGAGATGATCAACGCCGGGACCAGTCCCAGCACCGACAGCACGAAGTGCCAGGGGATGGTCACCACCGCCCGGGGCACGTCCCACACGCTGACCCCTTTGCGCAGACGGCGTGTGTGCATCGCTTCGATGTCCAGGCCGACGGTGCGTACGACGACCATGAGCGCCACCACCACCACGGCTGTGCGCACTGGCCACTGTGCGCCTGCGCCGACGACGACCGCGCACCCAGCCAGCAGCGCACCCCAGCGGGGTATGGCCGGTGGGCGGACGTACCCGTCGACACCGACGTCGGGGTCGTCGTCCTCGACGGGTTCGGACCCGTCGCCGATGACTTCGGTCTCCGCGTCGGGGTCGACCCGGTCGCCGTCTGGGTCGTCGTCGAAGTCGTCGTCGTCGGGGTGTTCGGCCTGGGTCCGCAGGGCGGCGCGTACGTCGTCGGGGGCGGCACGGTCGTGCTGGTCGGCTGACAGCGCCCAGTGGAGCATCGCTGCGGTGCGCGGCGGCAGCTCGTCGAGGTCGGGTTCGCCGGCGCGTGTGCGGGCCAGCACGTGGCCCAGCGCGCCGGTGCCGAAGGGCGGGCGTCCGGTCGCGGCGTAGGCGAGCACCGCTGCCCACCCCCACCAGTCGACCGCCGCGGTGGCTTCTTCGCCGTCGATGAGCTCAGGGGCCAAGAACCCTGGGGACCCGGCGACGAGGGACGTGGCTGTCAGGGGGGTGTCGTCGCCGGTGCGGGCCAGGCCGAAGTCGATGAGCACCGGACCGTCGGCCGTCATCATGACGTTGGACGGTTTGAGGTCCCGGTGCACCACTCCGGCCTCGTGCACGGCGGTCAGGGCGTCAGCCAGGGCGTCGGCCAGGTCGGCCAGCGCTGTTGCGCGCAGGGGCCGTCGGCGGCGGCGCAGCATCTGGTCCAGGGACTCGCCGGTGACCAGCTCGGTGACCAAGAACGCTTCGGTCGAGTCCACCTCGGCGTCAAGGACCCGTGCCACGGCCCGGTGGCGCAGCCGCTGCAGCGCGGCGACTTCACGCAGCAGGCGCCCGCGCGCGACGGGGTCGGCCCCGATCTCGGGGTGCAGCAGCTTGAGGGCAGCGACGTTCCCGCCGTCGTCGATGACGCGGTACACCGTGCCCATACCCCCGGACCCGAGGGGTGCCACGACGGTGTACCCACCGATCGCGGTCCCCGGCGCCAGACCGATGCGCTCCATAGTGGGCAACATACCCGCTGGCTGGGTCCTCAACACCCGATTCGCGAACCGGGCACGTGGCACCACCCGTTCGACTCAACTGGCAGCGGCTCTGATACTCCTTCCAGCGCTGTCACAGCGGGGGAACACCGCTGTCGAGCTCCCTTCTCTACGCTCGGACGATAAGGTTCAACTGGAGCACTCGACTTCGAGTGTTCGACCGAGGAGATCCCGTCCGTGCCCCACCAGCTGGTCGTCGTCGCCAACCGTCTTCCGATCGACGTCGCAGTCGCCGAAGACCAGACCGTGACGTGGAACCGGTCTCCTGGTGGGCTCGTGACCGCGTTGCGCCCGGTGACCGAGGCGTCCGACGCGGCCTGGGTCGGGTGGGGTGGCGCCGCGGACCTCGAGATGGAGCCGATGGAGGTCGACGGCACCCGGCTGGTCCCGGTGTCGCTGTCCACCGAGGAGGTCGTCTCCTACTACGAGGGGTTCTCCAACGACACCCTGTGGCCGCTGTACCACGACGTCATCGCCCCGCCGACGTTCCACCGGTCCTGGTGGGACGACTACCAGACGGTCAACGAACGTTTCGCCCACGCCGCCGCGGCCGAGGCCCTGCCCGGTGCGACAGTGTGGGTGCACGACTACCAGCTGCAGCTGGTCCCGGCGATGCTGCGCCAGATGCGCCCGGACCTGAAGATCGGGTTCTTCTTGCACATCCCGTTCCCGGCGCTGGAGATCTTCGCCCAGCTGCCCTGGCGCACCCAGGTGCTCGACGGGTTGCTCGGGGCGGACCTGCTGGGGTTCCAGCGCGTCGGCGGGGCGCAGAACTTCTTGCAGACCGTGCGCAAGTACACGGCGGCGACCACCCGCGGCCCGGTGGTCGAGGTCCCCGCCACCGACGGGTCCAGGCGCCGTGCGATCGCCAGAGCGTTCCCGATCTCCATCGACTCGGCGGCCTTCAACGCCCGGGCCCGCACCCCCCAGGTCCGCGAGCGCGCCGCCCAGCTGCGCACCGAGCTGGGGACCCCGAACGTCATGCTGCTGGGCGTGGACCGGCTCGACTACACCAAAGGCATCCGCCACCGGCTCCAGGCGTACGGAGAGCTGCTCGACGAAGAGCGGCTGTCGCCTGAGCGGACCGTTCTCGTCCAGGTCGCCAGCCCCAGCCGCGAGAACGTCGACGCGTACGTCCAGCTGCGCGCCGAGGTCGAGCTGACCGTCGGGCGGATCAACGGCTCGCACGGCACCGTCGGGCACACCCCTGTGCAGTATCTGCACCAGTCTTTCGACGCCGACGAGATGGCAGCGTTGTACCTGGCTGCTGACGTCATGCTCGTCACCGCCTTGCGCGACGGGATGAACCTCGTGGCCAAGGAGTTCGTCGCCGCGCACTTCGACGACGGCGGTGCCCTGGTGCTCTCGGAGTTCGCCGGCGCCGCCGACGAGCTGACCAGCGCCCTGCTGGTCAACCCCCACGACATCGACGGTCTGAAGAACGCGATCGTCACCGCCGCCGAGATGGACGGGCGCCAGAGACGCCGTCGTATGCGCAAGCTGCGCCAGCGTGTGCTGGCCAACGACGTGCAGAACTGGTCGACGAAGTTCCTCAACGCACTCACCGAGGTCCGCCGCACCGCGTAGGCGACACGCCCAAGACATCGGATGTCTGCGTCATGGCGCGATAGCCTAGGTTTGACAGTGAGGCAGCGGTCCCGGCCGCCGCAGTCTTGACCGAAGTCGGCCAGGACGGTGAGGGCCGTGCTGACGGAGGTGCACATGGCAGAACCACGAATTGGCTCTGTGTTGACCGCTGCTCTCGTCACTGTGGCTGTCGACCCGGCACGTGCTCCGGTCCTGGTGGCGCTGGACTTCGACGGGACGTTGGCTCCTCTGCAAGACGACCCGCAGGCCTCACGGATCCTGCCTGAGGGTGTCGCGGTGCTCCAGCGCCTGGCCGACACCGGGGTGCACCTGGCCATGGTCTCTGGACGCGGGCTGACCACCCTGGCGCAGCTGGCCGAGGTCCCCCTCGGCACTTTCCTCGTCGGGTCGCACGGCGGCGAGCTGGCCCAGGTCCACCCCACCGGGCTGGCCCGCCTGGACAACCACGCCACGCTCACCGACGCCCAGGCTGCGATGCTCGCCGCCGCTGGTGAACAGCTGTCTTTGGTGGCCCGGGGCCGCCCAGGCGTGTGGGTGGAGGCCAAACCAGCCGCGGTGGTCATGCACGCCCGGGTCGCCGACGACGAGGTCGCCGAGCAGGCGCTGACCCAGGCCCGGACCGTGGGGGCGCGTCTGGGCACGCACGTGCTGGAGGGCAAGGACGTCGTGGAGCTGGCGGTGCTCGACGTGGACAAAGGCACCGCGGTCGCTGCGCTGCGCGCGCAGCTGGGCGCCGCCACCGTCGTGTACGCCGGCGACGACCGCACCGACGAGAACGCCCTGGCGAGGCTGGCTCCCGACGACCTGGGGATCAAGGTAGGGCCCGGCGAGACCCTTGCCAGGCACCGCGTGAGCGACCCGCAGGCCATGGTCGCAGCCCTGGAGGTCCTCGCCGACGCTTTCGCCGCACGCCGCGGCGCTGGCGGTGCTGGCCCGACCACCAACGCTGGCGCGGACCCCGTGACCGGCCCGGTCGCAGGCAAGGCTGTCGGCTGAGCGCGGGTTGGCCGGGACCGGGCGAGACGGTGGGGACGGTTCCTCAGTCTTGCCCGCTGCGCCGTGGGACGGCGCAGCTTGGCAAGACAGCAGGAACCGTCCCCACCGTCTCGCCCTCCCAAGACTGAGGAACCGTCCCCACCGTCTCGCCCTCGCGCGTCGTCTCACCGGGTGGTGGGCTGACCGGCTGAGCTCGGCAGACGATACCGGGGCATCTTGGACTCTCGCCCAGACCCCCTGTGAGCGTGGGTGTGATACTGCGAAAGCCCAAGCTCTGCGGGTATCGGCTCGTGGGTCGTGGGCCTGCGGCAGCCTCGCGTCGTCGCTGTGGGCGCGGCTCACCTGGGTCACGTCTTGCCTCACTACGGATCGTCCGGCACGTACCTGCCGGTGAGGGGATGGCCCTGCTATGTCCACTGTCACTTTCGACCATGCGACCCGCGTCTACCCTGGCAGCGACCACCCCGCCGTCGACGGGCTCGACCTGCACATCGACGACGGCGAGTTCCTCGTCCTCGTCGGACCGTCAGGCTGCGGCAAATCCACCTCGCTGCGGATGCTCGCCGGGCTGGAGGACGTCAACGACGGACGTATCCTCATCGGCGACCGCGACGTGACCAACGTCGCGCCCAAAGACCGCGACATCGCCATGGTCTTCCAGAACTACGCCCTGTACCCGCATATGACCGTGGCCGACAACATGGGGTTCGCGCTGAAGATCTCCGGCACGCCCAAGGCCGAGATCCGCACACGTGTCGAAGAGGCCGCGCAGGTGCTGGACCTGACCCAGTACCTGGACCGCAAGCCCAAAGCCCTGTCGGGAGGCCAGCGCCAGCGTGTGGCCATGGGCCGGGCGATCGTGCGCAACCCGCAGGTGTTCCTCATGGACGAACCCTTGTCGAACCTCGACGCCAAGCTACGCGTGCAGACCCGCACCCAGATCGCGTCGTTGCAGCGACGCCTGGGCGTGACCACGGTGTACGTCACCCACGACCAGACCGAGGCGTTGACCATGGGCGACCGCATCGCGGTGCTGTCCGGAGGGTTGCTGCAGCAGGTCGGCACACCGCGCGAGATGTACGACACACCGGCGAACGTGTTCGTCGCCGGGTTCATCGGCAGCCCGGCGATGAACATCGGCACCTACCCGGTGACGGGTACGACCGTGTCCGTGGGCGGGGCGAGCCTGCCACTGCCCACCGACGTGGTCACCGCGATGACACCCGACGACGCAGGCAAGGTCACCCTCGGGTTCCGCCCTGAGGCCCTGGAGGTGAGCGAACCTGCCCCTGACGCGGTCGGCGTGGACGTGCATATCGTCGAAGAGCTCGGCTCGGACGCTTTCGTCTACGGGTCCCTGGCTGGCCAGGCCGACAGTGCCGACGCCCAGGTCGTCGTACGCGTCGACCCGCGCCAGGTGCCGGGCAAAGGCCAGACCATCTCGGTCACGATCCGCCCCGGCGAGCAGCACCTGTTCCACGCCGGCAGCGGAGACCGCTTCTGCTGACCCGGTGATGGCCAGGCTCACCGTCCCGGGTGGGGCGGGGGCACAGGCACGCACACACCCTTCACCAACAAGCTCCTGCGGTCCGACAACCTTTTGTCGCCAAACACGGCATACTTCGTCATCATGAGTCGTCAACGTGAGGCGCGCCAGAAGCAAGCCGCCAAGGAACGTCGGGCCGAGAACCGCAAGCTGGCAGACGCTGAGCGGATACGCCGCCGCCGCAACGCCACGTCGAAGAAGTTCGGGCTGTGGGTAGGCGCTGCGGTCGCGGTGGTCGCACTGGTCGCCGGTATCTCGGTGGTGGTGTACCAGGTGGTCCGGGCCGGACGTATCGGTCCGGCGAACATGATCAGCGACGGTGTGCTGGTCACCGGCGACGGGACGCAGATCACGGCCACCAGGACTGGCTCGATCTCCCCTGGCGGCCTGCCCGAACCCCACACGAACCTGCGCAACGCCGGGATCCTCGACGTCGTCATGTACGTCGACTACGGAGACCCGGCCAGCGCGAGGTTCTGGAAGGAGTCTGGTGAGCTGCTCACCCAGGTGGTCCTCTCCGGCCAGCTGACGCTGGAGATCCACCCGGTCGCGCTGCCCACACGTACGGACTTCACCCCCGCGCCAGTACCGACCGACGACACCGCAACCGACCCAGCGGCGGATCCGACGGCAGACCCGACGGCAGACCCAACGGCGGATCCAACGGCAGACCCTGCCGCCGAGGAGGGCGCGCAGGAGGCACCGGCGGACGGCACCGCACCCACCGCCGCACCCACCGAAGAGCCCACTGTGCACCCCACCGACGAGGGCTACGCCAAACGAGCCGCGAACGCGTTCGCCTGCGTCGTCGCGAACGAGCCTGACGCGGCCCTCGACGTGCACCATGCCCTGCTCGCCGCCCAGCCCACCTTCGGCACGAAGGGCTTGACGAACGCCGAGCTGGTCTCCCTCGTGCGCAACACCGGCGTGGAGAACAAGGACGTGCGTTCGTGCATCGGCGCAGGCAACTACACCTTCTGGGTCAAAGAAGCCACCGGCCGGGCCATGGAGGTCGCCCCGTCACCAGGTGACTGGAGCGGGTCGATCAGCGAGACGCCCACCATCGTCGTCGGCGGCCAGGTCTACGCCGGATCAGTGTCCGACTACCCAGCGTTCGGGACGTTCTTGGACGAGGTGTACTCCAGCTTCATGCCGGGCGGCACCGAGGCCCCACCACAGGACGAGGGTCTGCCTGAGGGTATCGACCTCGAAGAGCTGCTCTCGCAAGAGGCGACACCGCCCGAAGAAAACCAGTAGCCCACACCTCGCCCGTCCTCGCCGTCGCGGGGACAATGGCAGCGTGCCTGCCCAGAGCCTGCAGATCACCGCAGCGGACCCGGCGTTGCTGGACCTGCCGTGGCACACCAGGCTCGCCAGCTGGCCCGACGACCTGCTCGCTGCCCTGCCGCAGGGGATCTCGCGGCACACCGTGCGGTTCGTGCGCCTGTCTGGCCGGGTGATCGCGGTCAAGGAGATCACCGAACCGCTCGCGTACCGCGAGTACGACCTGCTGCGCCAGCTGGCCCGGCTGGACGTACCCGCTGTCACCGCCCTGGGGGTGATCTCTGGGCGCGCCACCGACGACGGCGAACCGCTGGAGGCGGCGCTGCTGACCGAGCACCTGTCGTTCTCCTTGCCGTACCGGGCGGTCTTCAGCCGGGCGCTGCGCCCCGACACTGCCACCCGGCTCATCGACGCCCTGGCGGTGCTGCTGGTGAGGCTGCACCTGGCGGGTTTCTACTGGGGTGACGTGTCGCTGTCGAACACGTTGTTCCGCCGCGACGCCGGAGGGTTCAGCGCCTATCTCGTCGACGCCGAGACCGGCGAGGCCCACGACACGCTGTCGGACGGGCAGCGCTGCTACGACCTGGACGTGGCCAGGGTGAACATCATCGGCGAGCTCATGGACCTGCAGGCTGGCGAGCTGTTGGACGCCGAGGAGGACGCTGTGGGTGTCGGCGACGCGCTCGTCCAGCGTTACGGCGACCTGTGGGCTGCGTTGACCGAGGTCGAGTCGTTCTCCCTGGCCGAGCGATGGCGGGTCCAGGCCCGTATCGACCGCCTCAACGACCTGGGTTTCGACGTCGACGAGCTGACGATCAACACCGAACCGGACGGCACGACAGTGCATATCGCCCCCAAAGTCGTCGACGCCGGGCACCACTCACGTCGGCTCATGCGCCTGACCGGCCTGGACGTCCAGGAGAACCAGGCCCGCCGCCTGCTCAACGACCTCGACGAGTGGCGCGCTGCCACAGGCCGCCACCACGACGACGAGTCTTTCGTCGCCCACGACTGGCTCACCGACGTCTTCGAACCCGCTGTCCGGGCCGTGCCGCGCGAGCTGCGCGGCAAGCTCGAAGCCGCCGAGGTCTACCACGAGCTGTTGGAGCACCGCTGGTTCATGTCCCAGGCCCAGCACCGCGACGTCCCCCTGCCCGAAGTCACCGCCGACTACCTCACCACCATCTTGCCCGCCCGCCCCGACGAGCACGCCGTCCTCAACCCGACACAGCCCCGACCCCCCGACCGCTCTAGGTGAGCCACAGCGGCATGGCTCGTCGGGGGAGCGCGGGAGCCTGGTTGGTGGCCCGGGGTTCGGCAGGCGGCGGTTTGGCGCCTGGTTCGTCGCAGAGATTCTCCAGGGCAGCCTGGAGAGCAGCGAGGGTGTTCTGCGACTGCGTCTGGGTCCACCGGTTCTCGCCGTAGCGGACGTCACCACCGGGTGGCACCGCGGCAGTGGGCCTCGAGACGGGCGAAGGTTGACGTTGCTGGACGACGGTGGGCAGCGTCGGCACAGCGTCGCTGGTCACAGCCCTGGCCCTACGAACACCGGAGAAGTACTGGTCGTCGGACCGTCCGGCGCACACCGGGCACAACCCCTCGTACACGACTTCGGCGGAGCTGATGACGAAACCCTGGCTGTCGGCAGGAGCCGGCGGACCAACCCCGTCCACGTCAGCGATACGGCCGCACGATGTGCACACCATGTGCTGGTGGTCGTCGGTCTTGGCCTCGAACCGCGCCCCCGACCCCACGTGGAACCGCCGCACCAGCCTCGCCTCGACCAGCACCCGCAACGACTCGTTGACCGTCCGGCGCGACAGGTCTGCCACCCGTCGCGCTTCGTCCACGACTGCGTCGGTGCCCACGTGGGGGTGCGCACGCACCACTGCCAGCACTGCCGTGCGAGGGCCGGTGGCACGTATCCCCGCTCCCCTCAGCAGCTGCTCGGCCTGGACCCTCCAGCTGTCGTCACCAGGTGTGTGCGACGGCGACGCAGAGCCGTGCCGGCGGGCTGACAACGCAGCCGGTGCCACACGGGTGGATCCACGTCTGGTGTCGAGCGTCATGACATCCATAGACCGAGCCTGACCCGCTTGAGCCTTCTCGGCAACATTTACGGCGTTGCACCACGCCTGTGCGCATACCTGTGTGGTAGATAGTCGCGCACGCCGAGGTCTGGCCCGCACCCCCGACGAGCCGGCTGGCAGTGGGGGGGCCACAAACGGTGTGGCACACACATCCGACCTATCCTCGTCCCATGACCCGATCGCCAGACACTGTTCCCACCTGCCCTGTCGCCCACGTCACCACCAACACCCAGTGGTGGCCGAACCGGTTGAACCTGCGGATCTTGGCCAAGAACCCGGTGGAGGCGCGCCCCACCGACCCGGGGTTCGACTACGCGGCAGCGTTCGCGGCGCTCGACCTGGCGGCGGTCAAAGACGATATCGCGCAGGTGCTCAGCACGTCACAGCCGTGGTGGCCAGCCGACTTCGGCAGCTACGGGCCGTTGGCGGTCCGGATGGCCTGGCACTCGGCGGGCACGTACCGCTCCAACGACGGGCGCGGTGGCGGTGGCAGCGGACAGCAGCGGTTCGCACCGCTGAACTCCTGGCCGGACAACGTCTCGCTGGACAAGGCGCGGCGCCTGCTGTGGCCGGTGAAGAAGAAGTACGGACAAGCCCTGTCGTGGGGCGACCTGATGATCCTCGCCGGGAACGTCGCCCTGGAGACCATGGGCTTGCCGACGTTCGGTTTCGGCGGTGGCCGCCGCGACGTGTGGGAACCCGACGACGACGTGTACTGGGGTGCTGAACGAGCCTGGCTGGGTTCAGCGCAGCGTTACTCCGGCGACCGCGAGCTGGAAAAGCCGCTGGCTGCGACGATGATGGGGCTGATCTACGTCAACCCCGAAGGCCCTGAAGGCGAACCGGACCCTGCCAGAGCCGCGCTCGACATCCGCGAGACCTTCGAGCGTATGGGTATGGACGAGGAGGAGACCGTCGCGCTCATCGCTGGTGGGCACACGTTCGGAAAGACCCACGGCGCTGCCCCCGAAGCCAACCACATCGGCCCCGACCCGGAGGACGCCCCGCTGGAAGCCCAGGGCCTGGGCTGGGCGAACACGTTCGGGACCGGTGTCGGTGACGACACGATCACTTCCGGTATCGAGGTCACCTGGACCTATCACCCGACCCGTTGGGACAACGAGTTCTTGCACATCCTGTACGCCTACGAGTGGGAGCTGACGACCGGTCCTGGCGGCCACTACCACTGGCGTCCGGCCGACGGAGGCGGCGCCGGCATGGTGCCTCTGGCTCATGGAGACGCCAGACGTGAGCCGCGGATGCTCACCACTGACGTCGCGCTGCGCGCCGACCCGGGCTATGACGCGGTCGCCCGGCGTTTCAAAGACGACCACCAGGCGTTCACCGACGCTTTCGCCCGTGCCTGGTTCAAGCTCACCCACCGCGACATGGGTCCCAAGTCGCGTTACCTGGGCGCCGAGGTGCCCGCCGAAGACCTCATCTGGCAAGACCCGCTGCCACCAGTCGACCACCGGCTCATCGACGACGCGGACGCCGCCGCGCTCAAACAACAGGTCCTCGCCTCGGGCCTGTCGGTGGCCGACCTGGTCGCCGTCGCCTGGGCGTCAGCATCGACCTTCCGCGGCAGCGACAAACGTGGTGGGGCCAACGGCGCCCGCGTCCGCCTGGCCCCGCAGAACCAGTGGGCGGTCAACGACCCGGCGCGCCTGGCCCGGGTGCTCGACGTGCTCGGCGGTGTCAAAGCCGCGTTCGACGCGGGCCCCACGCAGGTCTCCCTGGCCGACCTCATCGTCTTGGCAGGCAACGCCGCCGTCGAGCAGGCGGCACGTGCCGGCGGGCACCAGGTCACCGTCCCGTTCCACCCCGGGCGCACCGACGCCACCGCGGAGCAGACCGACACCGGTTCGTTCGCCTACCTCGAGCCAGCCGCGGACGGGTTCCGCAACTACGTGGGCCCCGACGCCAGCGCACCTGCTGAGCACCTGCTCGTCGACCGCGCCAACCTGCTGACCCTCACCGCCCCGCAGATGACGGTGCTCGTCGGCGGTCTGCGTGTGCTCGGTGCCAACTGGGACGGTTCGGACCTGGGTGTGTTCACCGACACCCCCGGCGCCCTCACCAACGACTTCTTCGTCAACCTGCTCGACCTGGGCAAGACCTGGCACCTGCTGCCCGACGGCACGTACGAAGCCAGGCTCGACGCCACGGGCGAGACTGTCGCCCGAGGCACCCGTGTCGACCTCGTCTTCGGCGCGAACGGCGAGCTGCGGGCGCTGGCTGAGGTCTACGCCAGCGACGACGCGTCGGAAAAGTTCGTCACCGACTTCGCCGCCGCCTGGGCCAAAGTCACCGAGCTCGACCGCTTCGACCTGCCCTGACGTCCTGGGGGCTCAGCCAGGCACACCCGGCCACCACACGGCACGGCGGACCAGCACACGGGTGCCCGGGGTGTCCAAGGGCGTGCCCTCGGCCCGCAGGTGCGACAGGGCCTGTTCGGCGTGGACGACCGGCGGACGCCCGGAGGCGTTGACCACACGCCACCACGCGAGGTCACCACCCCACCGGGACATGACCTGGCCGACCTGGCGCGGGCCTCCGCGTGCGCCCAGCCCAGCGGCGTCCAGCTGGTCGGCCACCACCTCGGCGACGAGCCCATAGGTCATCACGCGGCCTGCAGGCACCTGGGCGACCACAGCCAGGACCATATCCCTGTACTGCTCGTCCACTTGCCGCAGACCTCAGCGGGTGATGGCTTTGACGATATCGAGGGTGCTGGCGAAGATGACGTCGAAGCAACGGCGGTAGATGACCTCGTTGCGGCCGTAGGGGTCGGCGAGGGACGAGGGGCCATGTCCGGCGCTCGCACGGTACGTCGGGGCGACCTCGACGAGGGAGCGCAGGCGTTCGGCGTGGGTGTAGCCGGTGATCTGCTCGGGGGGGACGAGCAGCGCCAGGCGCGCCAGCTCGATGAGGGTGAAGGTGTAGCGGACCGCGGCGGGGGCCAGCTGGACCGTGGCGGTGCGGTGGGCGCGGGTGGCGGTGATGACCAGGTCTGATTCGAGGACCATCTCCTCGGTCAGCTGCCGGGCAGCGAAACCGTCGGTACCTGCCCCCACGCTGCGCAGCAACGCAGCCATCGGCGCAGCGATCGGTTCGCTGACCGACGCGGCAGTCCCGGCCGAGGCAGCGACGATCCCGGCGTGCGACAGCGCAACGTCGAACAACCGCTCTATCGCCGGGGACCTCGCCAGGTTCCCCGTGCACACGCTCAGCACCTGCATCGAGCTCACTCCACCATCTTGCCGGTAGACAGCACCTCGTGCGGCCGCACGCACGACGAGACACGGCCCATCCGCCCTGGGGTTGTACGAAAAGACCGTCGTGTCCGCGATGTCACGACCGGGCACCCATCCTACCGTTTGCCGCGCCCGTGGCCACCGACCCGTTATCACCCGCGAGGGACGCGCTTGCCAGCCTGGCCGTTATCACCGTGGCGACCACCCGTACCACCTGGTCAGGGCAGCTCGATAACCATGAGCTCGTCCTCGGTGAGGTCGAGGGCGGTGCTGGCGAGCAGGGCGGGCAGCTGTTCGGGGCGGCTGGCCGAGGCGACAGGGGCCACGACCGTCTCCTGGACGCGCAACCAGGCCAGGGCGACGGTGGCGACCTCGACACCACGGGCGGCGGCGACCTCGTCCAGCGCGTCCAGGACGCGGTCGCCACGCGGGTTCAGGTAGGCCGACGCCTTCGCGGCACGTTCGGAGGCCACCGTGGCGCCACGGCGGTACTTGCCGGTGAGGAACCCCGATGCCAGTGCGTAGTACGGCAGCACGCCCAAACCGTAGCGTCGGGCCGCGTCACGCAGCCCGTCGATCTCGTAGGAACGCTCCATCACGTTGTAGTGAGGCTGGAGGGCGACCGCCGCGTGCAGGTGCTCAGATTCGGTGACGGCGAACCACTCTTCTAGCCGAACGGGCGAGAAGTTCGACGGGGCGATATAACGCACCTTGCCTGCGTCCACCAGGGCGCTGAGAGTTCCCACTATCTCAGCCATCGGAACAGTCGGGTCGTCGAAGTGCGCATAGTACAAGTCAATGTGGTCAGTGCCCAACCGCGCCAACGACGCGTCGGCGGCCTGGTTGATCGTCTGGGGCCGCAGACCCTTGAACTGGGGATGCGTGGACACTTTCGTCGCCAGCAGCACCCGGTCACGTGTGCGCCGCGCAGCCATCCAGGCGCCGATGACCGTCTCCGACTCTCCACCGTTGTTGCCTGTCGCCCACCAGGAGTACCCGTCCGCGGTGTCGACCATGTTCCCGCCACCGTCGAGGAAAGCGTCCAGCAGGGCGAAGCTCGTCGCCTGGTCCGCCGTCCACCCGAAGACATTGCCGCCCAGCACGAGCGGCAAGATGTCGAGGTCGCTGGCGCCAATACGTGTCATACCCCCGACGTTACCCCAACAGTAAGTATTTGGCTTGACTCAATAGCATCCCATGAATTGCAAACTGTGCAAGCCTGGTGGAGCAGCGAAAGCCAGTGCCGCCCGCTACCGCGACGAGACCTGGTCAGGTGCGCCGGGAACAGGTTCGGACGGGTCGTTGCCGATGTCGATGACACGGTTGGCGGCGTCGACGTGGACCACACGGGGTTCGTGGACGGCCAGCTCGGCCTCGTCAAGACCCACGTACGACATGATGATGACCAGGTCGCCCGGCTTGACCAGGTGCGCCGCAGCCCCGTTGATACACACCCCGCGCGAACCAGGTGCCCCGACGATGACGTAGGTCTCCAGGCGGGCGCCGTTGGTGACATCCACCACCTGCACCTTCTCGCCTTCGACCATCCCCGCAGCACTCACCAGCTCGGCGTCGATCGTGATCGAGCCCACATAGTGGAGGTTCGCCTGCGTGACAGTGGCACGGTGGATCTTGCCTCCGAGCACAGTCCTTATCATCAGGTCCTCCTTTCGCCAGGTGGCTTGGTACAAGAGTACGGCCACGGAGGGGGCTCTGCTCTTGGCGCAGCCGCCGAATCCCGCTCTCTGCTGTGTCGCGATCCTCCAAGGAGACCAGGCCGTGTGGCGAACCGGGCCCGAAAGGCGCCTTCGTCACGGCATAATGGGCCCACGGCACGATGGAGCCACGGTTGACGGGGGCTCAGCGGCGAGCAGCCCGGCTGGACGCACGACGTGGCTACCTCGACACGGGGGACGAACAGGGCAAGGGAGACACTGTGAGCGAGAACGACGGCCGCGACGGCGTGGGCGGGCCAGGCCAACCGTTCCCGGGCCCGCCAGTGAGCCCGTACGCCTCAGGGCCACCGGCCAAGCCGTCGTCGCAGTACCGGCCTCCGTCGAGCCCGACGTACACCTACAGCCCCACGAACGGCCAGCGCGACCAGGCCCGCCCAGGCGGGCCAGCACAACCAGGTCTCCAACCTCAGCCGGCCCCACCGGTTGTCCCGCCGAGCCAACCGGCACAGCGGCCGTCCTCGTCGTACGGCAGCGCACCTGGTGGTCCGTGGCCAGGTGAGGCACCGTACGGCGCCCCACCGCGGCAGTCGACCATGCCAGGCCAGGCTTCTGCCTCCGAGGTGCACCCGACGGTCCGGATACCACTGGACGAGCTGTCGCAGAACTCCCCTGGCACCCCAGGGCAGGCGCACGCCGCCGCTACGTCCCCGCTCCCGCAGCCAGGTGCCACGTACGGCGCACCGGCGACCCCGCCCGCCCAAGGCGGCCCTGGGACCCTCGCCCGGGTCCTCGGCATCCTGGTGGGGCTGCTCGTGGGCCTCGTGGGGTTCGTCATGGTGCTGCTCGGGCAGGCGTCGCCCAATGACACGATGAGGCCGGTGTTGTTCCTCGTCGGGCTGCTCGTGCTCGCTGGAGGCGTGGCGCTGGGCCGCTGGACCGCTGCTGTGCCCATCGCCACGGGTCTGGTCGCAGCGATACCTGGCCTGTTCGGCGTCCTTGCCCCCAACGCGTGGGCCGACCTGGTCAGGCAGCTGCCGACGCTCGACTTCCAGCTCGCCGAGGTTCCCGCGAACATCGCCATCGCAGCGCTGGGCACGCACGTCCCGGCAGCGGCCGGGGTGCTGCTCGTCGTCGCCGGGGTCATGGCATTCCTGGCACGACGGCGCGCCACCTAGCCTCGACCCACGGGTGGACCCAGGTCGAGCGTCAACGTACGACGATAGACAGCACACCCTCGCCGTAGCCGTTGGCGACGACGACCTTGAGGTTGTGGCGCGGCACGTAGGACGAGACCAACGTCGCGACGTCGGCGGGCAGGCGTTCACCAGGCAGGTAGACGTCTTTGAGGACGACGTGGGGGGAACCCTCGGCGTTGAGCAGCGAGCCAGCCACGTTGACCGCCTCACGGACGTTCTCAGCCAGGACGCTGGTCAGGCCCAGCTCGGCAGCCTCGGCAGCCGTCGCAGCCGGGAGCAGCCCGATAGCCGCGCCGATGGCTGCCGACAGCCCCAGGTCGGAGACCCACAGCGCGACGAGCTTACGGTACGGGTCGGTCTCGAACACGCCGACCACCTGGCCGCCCTCAGCGGTCAGCGACGGCATGTCGGCACCGGTGGCGATCTCCACCTCCCGGCCGAGCAGCATCTCCAGCATCTCTTTGACGTCCTGCGGGTTGGGCAGCGGTGTCGTGCTCACGTGACGGTCCTTCCTGCTCGCCCTCAGGCCAGCACTGGTTCGATGACTTCCCGGAACCCCTCCGGGGTGAACGGTTTGGCGATCAAGAACAGCGCACCGGCAGCCTCTGCCTGTTCGCGCATCTGGGGCGAACCTTCGGAGGTGACGAACCCGAACGGGGTCTCGAAACCGTTGGCTCGCATGGTCGTGAGCAGCTCCATACCGCTCATCTCGGGCATGTTCCAGTCCGACAGCACGACGTCCGGCTCTTCGTCGTTGATGGCAGCCATCGCCTCCACGCCGTTGCCCGCCTCGCGGACCTCCCAGTCATATCCGGCCTGGCGCAGCGTCCGTATGACGATCTGGCGCATGACACGAGAATCGTCGACGACCAAAACTCTGATCATTCTTCTTCACCTCTTTCTTGCGTGAACCACACAGCGATGTCCAGAGGCTCACCCCGCCACGCCAGGGGCGCGACGACCACGAGCGCGTCGAGCGTGGGCGGCAGAGACGACCCGACGTGGGG
This sequence comes from Micrococcales bacterium, assembly GCA_009779195.1. Classification (GTDB taxonomy): domain Bacteria; phylum Actinomycetota; class Actinomycetes; order Actinomycetales; family Cellulomonadaceae; genus Cellulomonas. The sequence goes on along the minus strand of WRET01000002.1, from coordinate 56,861 downwards.
CAGCCCGAGGGTGCCCTTGCCTGGCAGCAAGGACTTGACGTTGCCCCCCACGACGTTGGCGATCTCCCCGAACGCGTCGACGATGTCGGCCTGCGCCATCGGGGTGTCCGCCGGTACGTCCAGCAGGGCGCGCACCAGGGTGTAGGCGGTCGCCGAGCTGGTCGTCAACGCTGTGCGGCCCGGGTAGGGACCATGGACGTTCACCCAGGCGACCATGGGGTCGGCGATGGCCGCACCGACGTCGTCGCGGGGTACGAGCAGGCCCTCGTCGCCGTCGACCATCGCGGCGAACACCGCCTGGGCGATCTCGAAGACGGAGGCGAAGTCCACTGTCGTGGTCGTCATAGGTCACCTCCCGAGACGAGGCCGAGCCACTCCAGCTTTTCGCGGATGGCATCGGGCGTGAACGGTTTGATGAGGTACTCGTGCGCACCGGCGGCCAGCGCGCGCACGATCTGCGACTCTTCGGACTCGGTGGTCACCATCATCAGCGTGATCCCGCGCAGGTCCGGGTTGGCCCGGACCTTGGTGACGAAGGTCAGTCCGTCCATCACAGGCATGTTCCAGTCGATACAGGCCAGGTCTGCGTGCTCCCCCGCAGCCAGGAAGTCGAGGGCTTGCTGCCCGTCCTGGGCCTCCAGAGTCTCGAAACCGAGGCTGTGCAGGTTCCCGGCGACGATGCGGCGCATCACCCGCGAATCGTCGATGACCAGGGCTCTCATGATCCTCCTCGTGGGGGTGCCGGGCTGAGCTTCAGCCGGCCAGGTTGGGTCGGGACACGTCCCGCGGTGCTGGTGGTGGGTGTCGACAGCGCCTTGGCCGGGGTCGCCAGCTTTTTGCGGTAGCCGGACCCAGAGCCGATCTGGACCCGTTCCCACGACGTGTCGAGGCCGATCGTGGTCTCGGCGGCACCGAGCAACAAGGTGCCGTCGTCGGCGAGCACCCCAGCCATCCGGCGCAAGATCGCTTGCTTGGTCGGCAAGTCGAAGTAGATGAGCACGTTGCGCAGCAAGATCACGTCCATCCGCCCGACCACCGGCGGCGGGTCCATGAGGTTGTGCTGGCGGAACGTCACCCGCGAGCGCAACGTCTGGTTGATCTCCCACTCGGCGCCAGAGCGTGTGAAGTACCGGACCATGAGCGGGGCGGGCAGTCCCCGGTTGACCTCCAGCTGGGAGTACCGGCCGCTGGCAGCGCGGTCGAGCACCTGCTGGGACAGGTCGGTGGCCAAGATCTCGAAGGTGACCTGTGGCGGCAGCGCCTCGGTCAGGGCCATGGCCAAGGAGTACGGTTCTTGGCCGGTGGAGCAGGCCGCCGACCAGAACCTCAGGTGCACCGGGCGCGACCGGGCCGCCAACAAGTCAGGCACGATCTTCTGGCGCAGGGAGGCGAACGGGATGTTGTCGCGGAACCACGAGGTCTCGTTGGTCGTCAACGCCTCGACGATCGCGCGCAGCAGGCGCTCGTCGGAGCCAGCGCGCGCTTTGGCGATGAAGTCTTGCACCTCGGCCAGCTGGTGCTCCTTGGCCAAGGACAGCAGACGTGACTCGACCAAGTACTCCTTGCCGACGGGTAGCTGGATCGCGCTGCGTTTGCGCACCAGGTCAGCCACCCAAGCGAAAGCGTCGGGAGTCAGCGCCACGCGCCACCTCCAGCCACGCTCGCCACCAGGCGGCGCGAGACCGCCCCTGCGACCTCGGCGATAGGCAGCACCCGGTGGGCCAGGCCCGCCTGCGCGACGGCGCCAGGCATCCCCCACACCACCGAGGTGGCCTCGTCCTGCACGTACACGGTCCCCCCGGCGGCCACCAGGTCCTGGCAGCCGGTGCGCCCGTCAGCGCCCATCCCGGTGAGCACCAAGGCGAGCAGCGCCCCTCCGTACGCGGCGACCGCCGAGCGGAACAGCACGTCGACCGACGGACGGGTGTAGCTGACCGGCGGGTCCTGGTTGAGCTCGATGGCGAACCCGACCGTGCGCTGCAGCACCATGTGGAAGTTGCCCGGAGCGATATAGGCGTGCCCTGGTTGCGGGCGCTCACCGCCTTTGGCCTCGACGACCTTCGTCGGGCCGAGCCGGTCCAGCCGGGCGGCCAGCTGGGCGGTGAACACTGGCGGCATGTGCTGGACCATGAGGATCGGCACCGGCAACGGCCGGGAGAACCCGCTGAACACCTGCGACAACGCTTCGGGGCCACCGGTGGACGAGCCGATGAGCAAAGCCCGCACGCTGGCGGCCGGGGATTCGGCGCGCAACGTCACACGGCCCGCGGTCCGCGACACCTGGGTCGGGATCGGCGCGACCCTCGCCCGGGGTGCGACCAGCGCCTTGATCCGTGGGATCAGCTGACGCGACACCTCGTCCATCGACGCGGCGAGGCTGCCGGTGTTCGAGGGTTTGGTCACGTAGTCGCTGGCCCCGGCGGCCAGGGCGTCCAACGTCGTGGCGGCCCCGCGTTCGGTCAGCGTGGAGAACATGATGATCGGCATCCGGTGCCCGGCTTTGCGCAGGGCCCGCACAGTCTCGATCCCGTCCATGACAGGCATCTCGATATCCATGGTGACCAGGTCTGGTCCGTGCTCTTCGACCCTCGACAAGGCGACCTTGCCGTTAGGGGCGGTGCCGACGACCTCGATCGCGGGGTCTGCGGACAGAGCATCGGTGACCAGACGGCGTACGACGACCGAGTCGTCCACGACAAGGACACGGATGGCGGTCACAACGTTCCTCTCAGGACTCAGCCTGCGGACTTCAGGCTGCGGGTCCTGGTGTCCCTATCGACTCTTGCGGCCATGATGTGACCGGTCCGGACGGTTGCGCCTGTGTCACAAAGTGAACTTGCCGAGGTTGTCCGCGGTCGACGCCGCCGCCGAGGCCATGGCGTGGACACGTGCAGCCACGTTCTTGGCCGACTCGGTCGAAGCGTCGGTCACCGAGGCGACCGTGGACAGGCTGCCGGCGATCTGGGACGCGCCTGCGGCAGCCTCGGCCACGTTGCGCGACATCTCCGTCGTCGTCACGGTCTGCTCTTCGACCGCGGCGGCGATCGTCGCCGAGTGGTTGTTGATCTTGTCGATGATGGTCGAGATCTGGCCGATGGCCTCCACGGCGCCCGCTGTGTCGGACTGGATCGCCTCGATACGGTGGGCGATGTCCTCGGTGGCCTTGGCAGTCTCCTGGGCCAGGTCCTTGACCTCCCCGGCGACGACCGCGAAACCTTTGCCGGCGTCCCCAGCACGGGCAGCCTCGATCGTGGCGTTCAGGGCCAGCAGGTTCGTCTGCTCAGCGATCGAGGTGATCGCGGCGACAACCGTCCCGATCTCCTGGCTGGAGACACCCAGCCGGGCGACCTGCTCGTTCGTCGCAGCAGCAGCGACGGTGGCTTCCCCGGCGATCGCCGCCGCCGACGAGGCGTTCGCGGCGATCTCGACGATGGACGAGCCCATCTCCTCAGCACCGGCGGCCACTGTCGCCACGCTGCGCGAGACCTGTTCGGCCGCAGCCGCGGCAGTCCCGGCCTGCGCTGAGGCCTCACGCGCACCTGTGGCCAGCTGTTCGGCGACCACGACGAGCCCGGCCGACTCCCGCTGAGAGTCCGCCGCGGCACTGACGGCTGACCGGATCGCCCCAGCCACCGAGTCCAGCCCTGTGCTCAGCGAGCTGGCCATCACCCCGACCTCGTCGTGCGACCACGACCGCGGACGGGCAGTCAGGTCACCGTGCGCCAACGCTTTGGTGGCGTCCTCGACCTCGGTCACCGAACGTTTGAGGGTGAGCAGGACCCACGACGCCACGACCAGCGCCCCGGCGGCCGCTCCCAGCACGCCGATCCACGCGGCGAGGTCGAACCACAGCCTCTGGTGGTCACCACGGTCGACGAAGTCTTTGGCCACACTCTGGCCGTGGGCCTGTTCGGAGACGAGATGGGTGGCGACCACGTCGGCGGCGTCGCTCACCCCTGCGGCCAGCGCGGCGGCGCCGGCCTGGTCACCGGACTCCAGCAGGGCGAACAGGTTGTCGACCTGGTCCCAAAAGCGTGTGTACGCCGCGTCGAGATCGCCAAAGGCTGCTGACGAGCTGGCGTAGGGACGGTACGCGGCCAGCTGGACGTCGCGGGCCTCGCGCTGGCCAGCCATCGCCGAGGCTGCTGCGGCAGCGTCCGGCGCGAACACAGCGGCTTGCGCCGCGGAGGTGTCCGCGGCAAACCCGACGGTCACGTCGTTGAGCCTGGTCAAGGCCACCGTCGACTGCTCGTACATGGCCACACGGTCCGCGGAGAACGTGTGCAGCGTCCACGAGGCGACGCCGGTCCCCCCGATGGCGAGCACCAGCAGCAGAACCACGACGGTCATCATCTTGGCCACGACTGACCGGTCCATGAACCAGCGCACGGCGTATCCCTCTCTTCACATACCTGCTCGGGTCTTCGCTGACCTGCTCAGGCGACGGCGCGTTCGACGTCGAGCAGCAGCAACAGCTGCTCGTCGAGCTTGTGGGCGCCGGTCACCAGGGAGCGGGTCGTCGCGTCGAGGGTGTCCGGTGGGGGTGCGTACGTGTCGTCGTCGGTGCCGACCACGTCGCCGATACGGTCCACCAGCAAGCTGACTGGTTCGCCGCCGACCTGCACGACGACCATCATCGGCTCGACGTCGGCCGGCCGGGGCGTCATCTCCAGGCGGGTGCGCAGGTCCACGGTGAGCACCACCTGGCCGCGCAGGTTCACCAACCCGGCCACCGTGTCGGGGGCGCGGGGGATACGGGTGCGCTCGTGGGGGCGCAGCACCTCTTGGACCCAGCTGACCTCGACCCCGTACAGGGTGCCGTCGAGGTCGAACGTCACATACTGGCTCATCAGACCGCTCCTACCAGGTCGCAGAACGGGTCGCCGTCGTTGGTCTCGTCGTAGAACGACGGGTCGACGGCCAAGATCGCGGCCCGCACGTCGAGCAGCTCGGTGATGACGCCGGACAGGACGGTCGAGCCGACCAGCCCCGCGTCGTCGACGTCGGAGTGCTCGCGCTGGTCGTCGTCGAGGATGTCGAGGATGTCGTCGACGACCATGCCCACCGACCGGTGGTCGTTGGAGTACACGACGATGAGCAGCTCGTCACCGGTCGGTTCGGGGGCGGCGCCCAGCACCGAGCCCAGGTGCACCAACGGCAAGATCGTCCCGCGGTACTGGACGACCTGGCGTCCGCCCACCGCTTCGACCAGGTTCGTGTCGATATGCTCCAGACGGGCCACCGACGCCAGCGGCATCGCCACCCGGTGCCCGCCGACCCCCACGACGAGGACCTGCTCGGTCGACCGCGAGGCCCCTTCGGCCATGGCGGCGCGCTCGTCGTCGGCGGAGGTGACGTCGGTCAGCAACGAGGTGCGGGCGATGGCCTGCACGTCGAGGATCAGCGCCACCCTCCCGTCGCCGAGGACGGTCGCCCCGGCGTACAGCCCGATGGACTTCAGGCGGGCCGAGATGGGTTTGACGACGATCTCCTCGGTGTTGACCACACGGTCGAGCAGCAGCCCGAAACGCCGCCCCTCTGCCTGCAGGACGGCGATCACCGTCGGGTCCTGCGCGTCCACGCCGAGCACCTCGGCCAGCGACACCAGCGGCAACAGCTCTCCGCGCAGCCGGTACACCGGTGCTGAGTGCACATGCTCGATCCCGCAGCCCTCTTTGGCGGCGTCCAGCGCGACGAGCTCGACGAGGTTGACCTGTGGCACCGCGTACACGTCACCACCGCAGGCGACAGTCAGCGTCGGCATGATCGCCAAGGTCAGCGGGATCCGCAGACGGCAGGTCGTGCCTTTGCCCGGGACGGACTCGATCTCGACGTTCCCGCCGATCTCTTCGATCTTGGTCTTGACCACGTCCATACCCACACCGCGGCCCGAGACTTTGGTGACCTGCTCGGCGGTGGAGAAGCCTGGCAGGAACAGCATCTGCAGCATGTCTTGCGGGCTGGAGGCCTCGACCTGCTCAGCGGTGCGCAGACCTTTGCGGACCGCCGACTCGGCAACTTTCTGCGGATCGACACCGCGACCGTCGTCGCGGACCTCGACCATGACCTGGCCACCCGCGTGGTAGGCGCGCAGGGTCAACGTGCCTTTGGCGGGTTTGCCTGCGGCGACGCGGTCGGCTGGGGTCTCGATACCGTGGTCGACGGCGTTGCGGACCAGGTGCGTCAACGGGTCTTTGACGGCTTCCAGCAACGAGCGGTCCAGCTCGGTGTCCTTGCCGATCATCTGCAGCTGGACTTCGCGTCCGCAGGTCGCAGCCAGGTCCCGCACGACGCGCGGCATCTTCGACCACACGTGCTCGATAGGCTGCATCCGGGTTTTCATCACCCCTTCTTGCAGCTCCCCGGCGATGAGGTTGAGCTGTCCGGCGGCACGTACCAGCTCTTGTTCGGCCGACCCCTGGGCGATACGCGAGATCTGGTTGCGGGCCAGCACCAGCTCACCGACCTGGCGCATGAGCGCGTCGAGCACGTCCACGTCCACCCGGATCGTGGTGTCGGCGACCTGGCGCACACTGGTGTCGGCGTCCCCAGCGGGCCTGGCTGCGGGTTGGGCAGGCTTGGCTGCGGGTGTGGCGACCGGTTGCTGGGTCGGCGCCGGGGCAGGCTCGGCCTGCGCCTCAGGCACGGGCTTGGAGTCAGGTTCGGCGGGAGCCTCCTGCGCTGCCGGTTCGCTGTGGGCAGGCTCGGCGGCTGGCTCGACAACCGGTTCGGCGACCGGCTCGGTGGGTTCGGCCAGCTCCGTCGGGACGGGTTCGGCCTGTGCCTCCTGGTCGACGGGCTCGGCCTCTGCGACCGGAGCACCGGGGTCGGCGATGACATCGGACGCCGGGCGCGGTTCAGGCACCTTGGCCGTCCCGGGGGTGATGACACGGCACGATGTCCGCTGCCGCGGAGCGGCGTTGCCGGCAACCTTCGCGACGCTCTCGACCGCCACGTCGACCATCGCCGCGACGCTGGCCTGCGTCGTCTCGTCGGGGAACACGACTTCGGAGTGCGAGCACCCAGCCTTCGGCTCCTCGGGGCCGACCTCTGGCGCTGCCTCACCGGCAGGGTCGGGGTCGGGCTCAGGTTCACCGGCAGGCTCGGTGTCAGGTTTTGGCTGGCCGGCCTGGATCGCCTCGACCGCGGCGATGACGGTCTCGATATCGGCGTCACCTTCTTCGCCGGTGCTCTCCACCGACGCCAAGATCGCGCGGACGGTGTCGGTCAGCGACAGCAGCACGTCCGTCGTGGCCTGGTCCATGAGGCGGTGCCCGTCACGCAGCTCGACCAGCAGGCTCTCGCCCACGTGCGTGACCCGTTCCAGCCGGTTCATCCCCAAGAACCCACTGGTGCCCTTGATGGTGTGGACGGTGCGGAAGATGCTGGACAACAGCGCCCGCGACCCCGGCTCGCTCTCCAGCGCGACCAGGTCGCGGTCGAGCTGGTCCAGGTTCTCGTAGCTCTCTACGAGGAACTCCCGGACGATCTCCTGGCTCTCGTCCATCAGCACAGGCTCCTTCGTCTCACAGACGGTCCTTCGACAGTCTGATCGGCAAGAACGGCCCACAGCTGAGACGACAGGCAGTGTTTCGTGACCCCTAGAACATCCTACGAAAAGCCCTGCACGCTCCCGCTACCTCATACGCGCGCCCGCACGGGGGTGGGGAGACACGTCCTAATGACGTGTCCTGGTCCGCCCTGGGGGGCCGGGTTTGGGAACCTTCTTCGCCGCGGTGTCCTGGCCTGTGGGCGCGGGCGGTGCGGGTCTGGGCGCCTGTGGGCCGGGTTTGGGGACCGGCGTGCTCTCGGGTTCGGAGGTGCTGGCAGGTTCGGGGGTGCTGGTGGGTTCTGGAACCGGGGTGCTGGCGGGCCCTGGGCCGGCGGGTTCGCCGGAACCGACGAGCCTGCGCAAGGCTGCTTCGGTGGCGTCGGACGCCTCCCCAGCCTCGACGTTGGTCAGTCGCACGGCTTCGATGACCTCTGCCCGGTGGACACGGACCTCCCGGGGAGCCTCGATGCCCAGGCGCACACCGTCGCTGCGCACCTCGATCACGGTGATGACGATGTCGTCACCGATGAGGAGCCGCTCGCCGACCCGCCTGCTGAGCACCAGCATGGATTGACCCTACCCGAGCTGGGCAAACCGAGTGAAGCGTAGCCGGCGGTGGCGCTGCGAAGCGTTCTCGCTACGCTGCGTCGATCCCGTGATGTGCACATGATGATTGTCATCGTTCGTTATGTGACAGACCGAGTGTGATCCCTCACAGGTCAGCGGTGCGGGGGATACACAGCGTTGGCCGCTCCGTTAGGATCGTGTGTGGGACGTAGGCCCTGGTGACCACCACAGACCCGCTCCAGCAGTCCAGTACCGAGGCACGTGCCCCCCAGCTCGAGAAAGGACTCCGGATGTCACGCATCCGTTCCCCCCAGTTCCAGAACAAAATCATGAGCGCCGACGACGCTGCCGCGCTCATCAACGACGGAGACCAGCTCGGTTTGTCCGGGTTCACCGGCTCCGGCTACCCCAAAGCAGTGCCTGGCGCCCTGAGCCGGCGGGTCGAAGCGGCCCGTGCCGCCGGAGACGACCTGCGGATCGGCCTGTGCACCGGTGCCTCGACAGCACCTGAGTGCGACGGCGAGCTTGCTGGGGCGGGCGCCGTGTCGTTCCGCATGCCCTACCAGTCCGACCCAGTGATGCGTAACGCCATCAACGCCGGGGATATCGACTACTGCGACATCCACCTGTCGCACTCTGGCCCTGTGGTCCGCCACGGGTTCCTCGGCTCGATGGACGTCGCCGTCGTCGAGGTCACAGCGATCACCGAAAGCGGTGCGCTGATCCCCAGCTCGTCCATCGGCAACAACAACGTGTGGCTCGACAGCGCCAAGAAGGTCATCCTCGAGGTCAACGAGTGGCAGTCGCTGGACCTGGAAGGGATGCACGACCTGTACACCGAGGTGCACGCCCCGCCGCACAACGTCCCGATCCCGCTGGTCGAGCCTGGTGACCGCATCGGCGCGACGACGCTGCACGTCGACCCCGACAAGGTCATCGCTGTGGTGCCCACGAACGCAGCCGACCGCAACACCCCGTTCAAGGCCCTCGACGACGACTCGAAGACCATCGGCGATTTCTACGTCGACTTCCTGCTCAACGAGGCCAAGCAGGGACGGCTGCCCAAAGAGCTGCTGCCGCTGCAGTCAGGGGTGGGCAACATCGCCAACGCGGTGCTCGCCGGGCTGCTGGCGCACCCACAGGTCGGGCACCTGACCAGCTACACCGAGGTCATCCAGGACGGCATGGTCGACCTCATCGACGCCGGCAAGCTCGACGTGGCCTCAGCCACCGCGTTCTCCTTGTCGCCGGAAGCCGCGGAGAAGATGAACGACCGGGCCGCGTTCTACCGCAAGTACATCGTGCTGCGCCCCCAGGAGATCTCCAACAACCCCGAGATCATCCGGCGGCTGGGTGTGCTGTCGTGCAACGGCATGGTCGAAGCCGACCTGTACGGCAACATCAACTCCACCCACATCATGGGTTCGCGGATGCAGAACGGGATCGGCGGCTCAGCCGACTTCACCCGTAACGCCTACATCTCGGCGTTCGTCAGCCCGTCCACCGCCAAGGGCGGGGCGATCTCGTGCATCGTGCCGATGGTCTCCCACCACGACCACACCGAGCACGACGTCATGGTGGTCATCACCGAACAAGGCGTCGCCGACCTGCGCGGCCTGGCCCCCCGCAAACGCGCCCAAGCCATCCTCAAGGTCGCCCACCCCACCTACCGCCCGATGCTCGAAGAGTACGTGGAACGCGCAGCCAAGAACGCCAACGGCCTGCACACCCCCCACGACCTGGCCGAAGCCCTGAGCTGGCACGTGCGTATGCTCGCCACCGGCTCCATGCTCCCGTCGTAACCAGCACGTCCAAGAGCCCCGGTACCACCAGGTACCGGGGCTCTGTGGTCCGGGCGATTCCCATCATCGTGTGCCGGGAACCACCAGGAACCGCAGCTCACCTGGGCGATCTGGCATGACGGATCACCTGGGAGCCGAGCAGGCGACGGCCCACCACATACGCCCCAGCTCCGGCCGCCGACATCAGCCACAGCGCTGCGACGGTCGCCCACCGCGTCGCACCGGCGCCTGAGCTGTCAGCGATCACGCCCGCGTCGCCGCCCAGGGGGTCGGCGGACCCTTCGGCACTGGCGTCGACACCGCGGTCGTCCGCGAAGTCGAGTACGCCTGTCGACGGAACCTGACTGTTGCCGCTGTTCGATCCCGGCCCGTTACCGTTGCCGTTGTTGGTCGTCGGTCCGTTGCCGTTACTCGCCCCGTTGCCGTTGCCGCTGTTGGTCGTCGGTCCGTTGCCGTTGCTCGACCCGTTACCGTTGCCGTTGTTCGTCCCGGGCCCGTTGCCGTTGCTCGACCCGTTGCCGTTGCCGCTGTTCGTCCCGGGCCCGTTGCCGTTGCTCGACCCGTTGCCGTTGTTGGTCGTCGGTCCGTTGCCGTTGTTCGTCCCGTTGCCGTTGTTCGACCCGTTGCCGTTGCCGGACGGTGCGACCAGCACCGACTCGCTCTCGACGACGCCGTCGGCGTACCCGGGAGCGGACCCGGTCACCCGCACCGAGACGCGCGTGTCGGCGTCCGCTGCCACGAGCAGATAGGTCGCATCAGTGGCACCGTCGATCGGCGTCCCGTCACGCAACCACTGGTAGGTCAACGTCACCGAGACCGGCTCCCACCGACCAGCGTCGGCCGTCAGCAACTGACCGACACGCGCTGCACCAGCCAGGGTCGGTGTCGGTGTCGGCGTCAACACAGCAGGAGCCACCGCCTGCGTGGCCTGTGACGTCTTGGCCTGCGTGACGTATCCGGCCTTCACGCCGGTCACCGTCACCGCGACGAGATGGCCCAGATCAGCCGCCGTCAAGGTGTACGACGGGGCTGTCGCACCTTCGATCGGTGTCCCGTCACGCAACCACTGGAACTCCCACCGGTCCGGTTCGGGCTCCCACGCCCCTGGCTCAGCCGTCAGCACCTGACCCACCTGGGCCGAACCGCTGACCACCGGCACCGGTACCGACGTGAACACCTCGTCACCAGGCTCCCCAGGGTCACCTGGTGCGACCAGCACCGGCTCGCTGGTGACCGTGGCGTCGGCGTACCCGGGAGCCGACCCGGTCACCTGGACCGAGACCTGATGGTCGGCGTCATCGGCCACCAGGATGTACGTCGCGTCGCTCGCACCCTCGATCGGCGTCCCGTCACGCAACCACTGGTAGGCCAACGTCACCGGCACCGGCTCCCACGTGCCCGCATCAGCAGTGAGCACCTGGCCGACCTGCGCCGTGCCCGAGACCGTCGGTGTCGGCGTGGCTGTCAGCACAGCCGGGGTCACCGGTCCCGTGGCCTGCGAGGTCTGCGCCTGCGTGACATACCCGGCCTTCACGCCGGTCGCCGTCACCGCGACCGGCCGGCCCAGATCAGCAGCCGTCAGGGTGTACGACGGGCCCGTAGCACCGTCGATCGGCTCGCCGTCACGCAGCCACTGGAACTCCCACCGGTCCGGTTCGGGTTCCCACACACCCGGATCGACCGTCAGCGTCTGGCCCACCTGGACCGTACCGCTGACCGTCGGCACAGGCACCGTGGCGAACGCCTCCCCCTCGCCAGGGTCGATGACCTCGTCCTGGCTCGCCAGGAGCACAGGTTCCAGACCAGGCACCTCCGCACTCAACGTCGCCGGACCAGACTGACCAACAACCGGGAGCGGGGTGGTCGACACCGCCAAGCCCTGCTCATCGGTGATGACGAGCTGGACCTGCGACCCGTCCGGGAAGGTTGCCGACCCGGTGAGCCGGAAGTAGACCTCGGCGCCTGGCACCGGGTTACCGTCAGCGTCCACCACCTGCACGGTCACGGACTGCATCACGTTGTCAGGGTCGATAGTTCCGTATGGACGGACCTCGGCTGCCACCGCAGCCCACCCAGACTTGATCGAGATGTCGATCGTCCTTTGATGGACAGGGAATTCCCCAGTCACGACGATCGGGCACACGAAGTATCCCGGTGGTGCGGTGCCGCTGACCTCAGCGGAGACGTTCGAGTCCGGCACCGGGGAGACGGACAGCTCGGGCAGCGGTGAGGTCTTCGGCGCATCGCTCACGTACGGTGCGCACTCGTCCTCGAGCTCCCATACCGCCGCGACGCTGTCACCTGGGTACTTCTCTTCGTCACGCAGGTACTTCACCTCGACCAGGGTCGAGAACGGAGAGTCGTCCCGGGTGCTGACGGCGTATCCGTCGTCTTTCGGCACGGGCATGCCCAGCAGGTGGTGCGCTGCACCGTTCGCCATCTTCCGGATATCCCGCAGGGTCGTGGACTGATAGGTGGTATGGACGTCAATACCGTGCAGCACCGTGGGAGTGCCGCCACCTAGCACGCCCCACACGTCATCAGCGGTCACATCGAGGGGCCACTGCGGCGCGCAGACGATATCGCCCTCGTTGCACAGCGTGTAGGCCAGGGACGACAGCTCCGACGGGACCTGTTTGTTCCCGAGGCCTTTCAGACCAAAAGCGGGTCCCGCCGTCCCAAACTTTTTCCCGCCGAAGTCAGGGTTGTTCGCCGGGTTCGCGACCAGGAAGATCGCTCCGAAGCGCTCGTAGGGAACACTGCCCGTCCGAGCGCTCCACTCGTCGTCGTCGAGAGTGTTGGTGACCACAAGGGCGCCCTGCGAATACCCACCAAGGACCAGCTTCTCGTGCGGGCACTGAACGAACCGGCTGTCCAAGAACTCCTCGAGACTCTCGGTCCCTTCGTCGACGCCCGCGAAAAACTCGCTCTCGTCGTCCTGCGACGAGAAGAGCCTCTCCACTCCCACGGCTGGATAATCCAGATAGACGGAGCGGAACGACCTGTACGGCCCATCGGGCCCCGTCAACTTCTTCTCGAGCTGCGCAGAAAGTGCATCGAGTGGCTCTGCGCGCATTCCGGCCTGTCCCGATCCTGCCACGGAGAGCATGAGCACGTCGTAGCACTGATCGACAGGCTCTTCGACCGGCACGGGGTAGTGGACAGGCATGTCACTGCGCCGCTCGATGACGTGCGTCGGCTTGGTCGTCTCGTCGGGCAGGTGGCTGATCACCGTGTAGTACCGGAAGACCTGGTCGCTGTCCTCCTTGATGACCCGTGTGTTGGACGGCAGACCGTCATACACACCTTCGGTCACCAGCGCCCACTCACCCTCGTCGAGCGATTCGCGGCCCCACAGAGCGTAGTCGGTGACACCATCGACCTCTTCCCACCGGATCGCCAGACCCATCGTCCCTTCAGCGACCTGGTCCGGCATGTCGATCCAGGCCGAAGCCACGTCGAGACGCTCGGTGCTCTCGGGGTGGAGCGTGATCCCGCTTGTTGCCGGGTCGACATTCCCAGCGGTGGGTAACACGAAGCTCTGCTCCCAGCCCGGATCGCTGACGTTCACGTCACCGTCCAGCCGGGAGTAGAAGATGAATTCTGCTTCGGCCTTCTGCCCCGGGTACAGCACCGGCACCGTCTTGGCGTACTCAGTCTCCGGCGCCATCAGGTACCCCCGTCCCTCAAAGACCTCGAAGGCAGAGTTGTACACCGTGACGCCGGTTTCTTCTGGCGTCACGTTCGTCATGGTGAGCGTGATCCTGAACGGCTTCAGAGCGCTGGCGTCCGGGTCCGCCCTGACGGACCACTCGACGGCCGACCCGCCCCACACCTTGAGCGGCCGGTCCGTCTTGGCTTCCGAGTAGACCGGCTCACCAACAGGACCAAGGACCGCCGAATAGGTCGCTGTCAGGTCGTAGTCACCCTCGACGTCACCGCGCAGGACCCACGACACCGTCTCGGAGCCACCGCCGGGAATGTCCGGCACACTGACGGCCAGGCTCTGCTCCTCGCCGGTCGGCGCCAACGACAGACCCTCGGGAAGGTCTAGCCGGGCCTCGCCGTCGTCGAAGGAGAACGGGCTCGACGTCAGGTTCTGGACCACCAGACGCACCTCGAAGAACTCTTTGAGCCAACCACCCTTGACCGGGACGATCATCCACTGCACAGCACGGGCACTACTACCTACCGTGATGATCGTCGGCGTGGCCCAATAGGACGCGGATCCTTGGACCAGACCCGATCCACTGACATACACGACCTCCCCCGAGCCGTTGTACGCCAACGTCACATTAGGAGCCGGAGTGCCTCCACCTCCCGGCATGACCCCAAGATGCACCTGGGCGTAGAACACGTTCTGGTTCGCCGGGTCGTCGGTGTCGATCCCAAGATCGACCACCTCCTCCAAGGAAAGCTGACGGTGCTCCAGAGTGGTCGCAGAGATATCACCCGAGACCAGCGTCGTATCCAACGAACCGTGGCCGTCGGTCACCACGACCTCGCCAGCGACCGGCAGATACCCGGGGGCAGTGACATAGACCGCCCAGGTGCCGTCGGCCACGCCGACGAGCCGGGCCACCCCATCGGGGCCACTGACCGCCTGGATGCGAGCCCCGTCCGCCGCGATATGCGTGGCGGTGGCGCCCTGCAACAGGTTGGACTCGCCGCGCACCGTCACCTCCACACCGGCGAACGGGACGGGCGCGGTCACCGTCACCGTCGTGGAGGCTGTGGCTGTGGCCTCACCCACGTAGACGGTGACAGTGGCCATGTAGTTACCGGCCTTGGTGTAGACGTGGCTGGGCTGCCAACCAGTACCGGTGGTACCGTCGCCGAATTCCCAGGTCACCTGGCTGATGGCGACCGACGGACGCGAGGCCGAAGCGTCGAACCAGACGGTCTCACCGGCTACTGCTCGCAACGGCTCACCCGCGACAGCCACCAACGGCTCGCTCAGCACCACCGTGATCCTGGTGAAACGCACAATCCCGATCTGTCCGTCGGACACTTCGGTCCGGGCCATGTAGGTGCCAGGAGCGGTGTAGGTGTGCTCAACAGGATCAGCAACGACGGTGCCCTTGGCAACGGCGCTCTTGTCCCCGAAGTCGATCGTGTACGTCAGTGCGTCGCCGTCGTCGTCAGTGGCGTCGATAGCGAAAGCCACCAACAACGGCGCCGTGCCAGACGAGGGATTCGCTGCCACCTCCACGACCGGCGGGCTGTTCGACTTGCCCTCCGCCACGACAGAAACCCGCTGGACAGCCGAAGCGCCCTCGCCGTTCGTCGCCATGACGACCACCTGGTAGGCACCCGGCTTGGTGTAGGTGTGGCTCAGCGTCACGGTGGGATACGGGGTGGCCGAGGTATCGGTCACCGTCGAGGTCCCGTCACCGTAGTCCACCGTGTAGGTGACCGGACGTCCCTGCGGGTCAGAAGTGTCGATCGTGAGCTCGACCGTGAGCGGCGCCTGGCCGCTGCCCGGCGTTGCCGACACCGCCAGCGGTATCGAGGTGTTGTCGATGACGACCGCGTGCGGCGGTGTGGTCCATTCCTGCTGCGCACCGAACGGGTCCGTCCAGTAGACGGTGGCAGTGACTTCCGCTGGCCCGTTCCCCAGCCCTTCTGCCAAAACGCTTGTCCGCCATGTCCCGTCGGCCATCGGAGCCCAGCTGATAACACTGTCACCTGTGGACACCCGGAAACGCACGCTCTGGACGGCGAACCCGGACGTCGGCACGAAAACGAACGACACCAGTCCGGCCAGGGTGTCTCCCGGTGCGGGAACGGTCATCGCACCCGGCGCACGGGTGTCCACACCAGCACGCACCGTGATCTCGTTGGACGACCCAACCTCGTTTTCCCCCACCACGTGCACTGTGTACACACCATCAGGAACGACCTGGCCTTGGTCGTCCCTACCGTCCCAGTACACCCAACTTGTCCCGGCACCGTACGAGACCCCCTGCTCGAGAACCCGCACCGTCTGCCCCTGCGAGTCCACGACCGTCAAGGTGATGATCGCCGGCTGCGACAGATCGTACGCGAACTGGAACCGGGCGTTCGGCCCGTCCCCGCCAGGCGAAAAGTACCGATCCTCAGTGTATTGCCAGGAAAGCACCGGTGCGTTGACCACCGTGACCGGCACCGGTGCGAGGTGCGACGAATGCCACCCCCCGAACGGGTCTTTCCACTGCACCCACCCCGACACCTGGTTGTCGCCGTTGGCACACCGCGTCGTGTCCATCGTCGAGGTGAACGTCCCGTCGGCACCCGGCGCATACGCCGACCCCGGCGAGTATCCACTACTCCAGAGGCACCACACTTCCACATAGGCCACGTCAAACCCCTCGGTCGGGGTGAACACCCACCGCACCGACGCCCCCGACACCACGTCC
Source organism: Micrococcales bacterium (assembly GCA_009779195.1). Classification (GTDB taxonomy): domain Bacteria; phylum Actinomycetota; class Actinomycetes; order Actinomycetales; family Cellulomonadaceae; genus Cellulomonas. Next base: position 40,542 of record WRET01000002.1, on the reverse strand, counting down.
CCAGGCGCCGGAGTGGTCAGCGTCCCCGGGATGCGGGTGTCCACAACAGCACGCACCGTGATCTCGTTGGTCGGCCCGGCCTGGTTCTCCCCTACGACGTGCACCGTGTACACACCATCAGGCACGACCTGGCCTTGGTCGTCCCTACCGTCCCAGGACACCGAGTGCCCGTAACCGTAACGACTGGTCGCATCGCGCGAGACCCCCTGCTCCAGCACCCGCACCGTCTGCCCCTGCGGGTCCACCACCGTCGAGGTGATGTCCGCAGAGTGCGACAACCAGTACTCGAACGAGAACGACTCGTTCTGCCAGTCATCGCCAGGAGAGAAGTAACGATCCTCCGCGCCGTAGTAGTAGTGCCACGACAGCACCGCCGCATTGACCACCGTGACCGGCACCAGCGGGAACGACCACGACTGCCACGCCCCGAACGGGTCCCGCCACAACACCGACCCAGACACCGGGTTGTCGCCGTTGGCGCAGCTGGTCACGTCCATCGTCTGGGAGAACGTCCCGTCCGCACCCGGCGCATACGCCGAGGAGTACCCACCACCGTCGTAGCACCCCACACTCACCGACGTCAGGTCGAACCCCTCGGTCGGGGTGAACACCCACCTCACCGACGAACCCGACACCACAACCCCTGGCTCCGGCGTGGTCAGCGCCCCCGGGACGCGGGTGTCCACACCAGCACGCACCGTGATCTCGTTGCTCAGCCCGACCTGGTTCTCCCCCACCACGTGCACCGTGTACACACCATCAGGCACGACCTGGCCCTGGTCGTCCCTGCCGTCCCATGACACGACGATGTCGTAGTTGGATGCCTCGCGCGCGACCCCCTGCTCCAGCACCCGCACCGTCTGCCCCTGAGGGTCCACCACCGTCGAGGTGATGTTCGCTGGCTGCGACAGGTTGTACCGGAATTCGAACGAGTCGTTCTGCCCGTCACCATCAGGGGAGAAATACTGCTCAGACGTCCAGTACCACGACAGCACCGGCACGTTGACCACCGTGACCGGCACCGGCTGGAACGACCACGACTGCGACGCTCCGAACGGGTCTCGCCACGACACCGACCCCGAGAACTGGTTGTCACCGTTGGCGCAACCGGTCACGTCCACCGTCGAGGAGAACGTCCCGTCTGGGCCCCGCGCTGACGCCGTGGTCCGGTTGGCGGAGCAGCCCGCGGTCACCGACGACACCGTGAACCCGTCCGTCGGCGTGAACACCCACCTCACCGACGACCCCGACACCACAGCCCCAGGCTCCGGGGTGGTCAGCGCCCCCGGGATGCGGGTGTCCACACCAGCGCGCACCGTGATCTCGTTACCCGGCCCAGCCTGGTTCTCCCCCACCACCCGCACTGTGTACACACCATCAGGCACGACCCGGCCCTGGTCGTCCCTGCCGTCCCAGGACACCGAGTACACACCATCGTTGAGCGAGATGCCTTGCTCCAGGACCCGCACCGTCTGCCCCTGCGGGTCCACCACCGTCGAGGTGATGTTCGCCGGCTGCGACAGGTTGTACTTGAACTCGAACAAGTCGTTCTGCCCGTCACCATCAGGGGAGAAATACCGCTCAGACGTCTCGTACCACGACAGCACCGGCACGTTCACCACCGTGACCGGCACCGGCTGGAACGACCACGAGTGCCGCACCTCGAACGGGTCCCGCCACGACACCCACCCCGACACCTGGTTGTCACCGTTGGCGCAACCGGTCACGTCCACCGTCGAGGAGAACGTCCCGTCCACATCCGGCACCGACACTGACGACCGACGGTTGTAAGAGCAGTACACATCCACCGACGTCACGTCGAACCCCTCGGTCGGGGTGAACACCCACCGCACCGACGTCCCCGACACCACAACCCCAGGCTCCGGGCTGGTCAGGGCCCCCGGGACGCGGGTGTCCACACCAGCACGCACTGTGATCTCGTTGCTCGACCCGACCTGGTTCTTCCCTACGACATGGACCGTGTACACCCCGTCGGGGACCGTGGCGCCCTGATCGTCACGCCCGTCCCAGTCCACCGAGTGACCCCCCGCCGCTCGCGTCAGCCCCTGCTCCAGCACCCTTACCGTGTGCCCCTGCGAGTCCACCACCGTCGAAGTGATGTTCGCCGACTGCGACAGCCGGTACCAGGCCGAGAACTCGCCTTGGCCGTCTGCGCCGGGATAGAAGTACGCATCTTGCGGGTCCAACGCCAACACCGGCGCGTTCATCACAGTGGCCGGCACTGGCGCGAGGTACGACGACTGCGACCTCCCGAACGGGTCCTTCCACTCCACCCACCCGGACACCTGGTTGTCGCCGTTGGTACACCAGGTCACGTCCATCGTCGAGGAGAACGTTCCGTCCGCACCTGGCGTTTCCGCCCACGAGCCCCCGCCACCACCATCACACCACACTGACACATACGTCAGGTCGAACCCCTCGGTGGGGGTGAACACCCACCGCACCGACGAACCCGACACCACATCCCCCGGCTCGGGTACGGTCAGCGCCCCCGGGGCCCGGGTGTCCACAACGACACGCACCGTGATCTCGTTGGTCGGCCCGGCCTGGTTCTCCCCCACCACGTGCACCGTGTATTCCCCGTCCGGAACCATGGCACCCTGATCGTCGCGCCCGTCCCAGCTCACCCAATACCTGGTCCCCGCCGTCCGCGAGACCTGTTCCAGGACCCGCACCGTGTGCCCCTGCGAGTCCACCACCGTCGAGGTGATGTTCGCTGCCTGCGAAACGCGGTACTCGAACCCAACCGTGTCCTGCATCTCAGAATAGAAGTACCGGTCCGTCGCGGAGTACCACGACAGCACCGCAGCGTCTGCATCAAGCGCGAAAAGTAGCCCGCCCGCCCCCCACGGTACCTGCGCCGTGGGGGGTGCCACCTCGACGACCGGCTGAGGCTGGCTCGTGCTGCCGGGCTTGGCAGACGAAGCCGACGACGCGACGGCGACAGCCAGCAGGGGGAGCAGAAGGAAGAATGCGAGTCTTATTGCGCGACGCACGGGAGCAGCCTCTCAAACGCTTCGCCATCAAGGAAACGTACGGTGACAACTGGTACAAAACAACCGTCCTCGGTCGTCCCATACTAACCCGCCCCGCCCGAACGGGAACAGCGAGGGATGACGTGCGGGTGCTTTGTCGGTGATTATTGCCTAAAATACACATATTCTTTGTTGCGCACGGGTCACGGATGTCGCACGAATGCCGACGGGTTGCCGTCGGCGAGGTCTGCCATGTCGGACGATCCGAGGGAGACGACGGCGGGTGTGGTTGGTCTTCGGCGAACCGTCCCCAGCCGACGCTGGTGACGCCCTTGCCGTTCGTGTGCCACAAAGGCTGGTGCAGGTCCGCCACTGTAGTGGCCATGCACGACAGCACCATCACACCGACCAGCCCAGGCAGCGCCGACGCGGTGCCGTTCGAGCCGCTGACCGAGGACCGCCAGTTCCGCTCGGTGTTCGCCAACCCGCGCCACACCGACCAGCTCGCCGCGTTCCTCAAGACCGTCATCGACGACCTGCCCGAGCACGACTGGGACCACCTGTCCTTGACCGACCCGCACACCCCGCCGCAGCACCGCGGCGGCAAGGAGACAGTCATGGACGTGCGCGTCCTGACCGCCTCGGCGGCGACCATCGCCGTGGAGGTCCAGGTCCGCCCCGCCCCGGTGGACCGGTTCGTGTTCTACGGCGCCAAGTCTTTGACCCGCCAGCTGGTCACCGGAGCCGGCTACGACCAGGTCGGACGGGCCATCACCGTGGTGATCACCGGGTTTCTCCTGCTCAGCCACGCTGGGGGGTACCATAAGAAGGCCGAGTGGCACCTGGTCGGCGAGGCTTGCGAGGGCAGGCTCACCGGCGCCCAGGTGATCCACTTCCTGCAGCTGCCGGCCCTCGGCGACGACGACGGCACGCCGTTGTGGCGGTGGCTGAAGGCGTTCGCCGCGACCAGCTGGGAGGAGATGGACGTGATCGCCAAGACCGACCCGGATATCGCCAAGGTCGCCGCCTTGGCCAAGCTCTACGCCTCCCAGGCCGCCGAGGACGACAAAGACGCCCACGACAAGTGGCTGTGGGACCAAACCTGGCGCGAAGACACCGCCCGCACCGAAGGCCACGCGGAGGGCCACGCGCAAGCGGTGGCCCAGACCGCCCGTAACGCGCTGCGCGCAGGGTTGCCAGCCGAGCAGGTGGCCCAGATCACCGGGCTGACCGCCGAGGAGATCCGGGCGCTGGACAGGCAGTAACGCAGTTCAGCAAGCACGAGGACTCCAGGGTGGGGCCGGGACGATGGGGACGGTTCCGCAGTCGTCGCGGGACCCGCCGTTGGCGGGCGATCCCGCGAGACAGTCGGAACCGTCCCCACCGTCCCGGCCAACTCTTGGTCCGCAAACGCGCCCAAGCCGTCCTCAAGGTCGCCCACCCCACCTACCGCCCCGTGCTCGAAGAGTACGTGGAACGTGCCGCCAAGAACGCCAACGCCCCCCACGACCTCGCCGCGGCCCTGAGTTGGCACGTGCGTATGCTCGCCACCGGCGCCATGCCCCCGTCGTAACCGTCACAGACCAGAGCCCCCGGTGCACGCACCGGGGGCTCTGTGATGGGCTGTCAGCCCGACAGCACGGTCAGTGTCAATGGGTCGAGCTCGATGGCCAGAACCATCGGTTGGCTGGCCACCACCGTGATGGTGTCGATGATCTCCTCCGCCCTCCACACGTGGTACTCGCCAGCGACCAGGTCGACTGTGAAGGCACCATCGCTCGACACAGGAACTTGGACTGGCCCGCGGTAATAGCCGTTGCGGGGATCGACATACCAGAAGTCCAGGTTGTCGCAGTCGGTGGCGACAGCTCCATGATACGTGACCGTCCCCGAGACGGTAGCCGTGGATCCCGGCTCTGACTCTGGGGCGGACCACTCGCGCGTGTAGAAGTTGGCAACCTGGTTCCGACCCCCGACAACTGTCGCAATACCCTCGTCGCGGCCAGGGCGCCGGAGGAAATCAGGTTCGCCATGCCCAGCCGGAAGGAATGTAATCACATACACTCCAGCAGGCAACTCCACGGCGTACTGGCCGGTGTCTGACAGGGGCGCCGTTGTCACAAGGGATTCGGGTCCGTCCGGCACCGGCCAGATAACCTCGAAGGACAGCTCCCCGCCACCGACGATCTCCTTCCCCGGGTTCGTGACACTCCCGCACAGGGTGCCCGTCCGCGCACCAGCGTAACCGACCATCATATCGGTCGACTCGATTTCGAAGTCAATGCTGTTCTGGCCCTTGATGACCAACACCTCTAGCGCCACAAAACTCTGATAGTCAGCAGCAGCCGTCATGGACCTCTCTTCGTCATATCCCATTGGGTGATATTTGACGGTGTACACCCCAGCGGGGAGCTCAATCTCATACCGACCTGTGTCTGACACATGTACTGGACCGTAACCATCCCAGGACTCGGCGGAGACCTCGTCAAAATCGATGGGTTCCTCATAGTATTGGTGGAACGTCAGCTCGCCTCCGGACGCGGCGCCTCCGGGGTAGGTGACCGTCCCGGTGACTGTGGCTGGGCCTGTGGCCAACACGCCAGACCCTGGGCACACCGGCTCCGCGGACGATGTCGACGGGCCGGGCGTCTCAGACACTGACGACGGGCCGAGCGCGACAGCAGCCACGGTCACCCCGGCGACCATGGCCACGGCGGCGGCACTGACCGCGGCAACCCCGGCGGTCCGGCGGCGTCGGACTCTGCGTACGACCACACCCAGGTCGACGTCGATCTTCGGCTCTAGGTTTTCCAGCCCGTCTCGCAGACGGCGGGCGGTCTGTTCGTCACTCATGACTCTTCCTCCCTGAGTACCTCACGCAGCCGTTGCAGGCCACGCGACCCTGCTGATTTCACCGTGCCCACGGGGATGCCCAGCATCTCGGCCACTTCTTTCTCGCTGAACCCTTCGACATGGCGCAGCACGACGACCCGACGCTGGCGCGCCCCCAGGCGCGACAAAGCCCGCATGAGACGGTCACGTTCTGCCAAGATCTCGATCTGGTCAGGGTTCGGGCGTTCGGGAAAATGGTGCGGGGGTGCCAGCACCTCCCGGCGCCGTGCCCTCCACGTGCTGATCCGCTGGTTCATCATGACCCTGCGGGCGTACGGCAGCGGGGAGTGACGTGCCCGCTTCCAGGCGTGGTAGGTGCGGACCAAGGTCTGCTGCACCAGCTCGCCAGCCTTGTCCCCGTCAGCAGTCAGGTACCAGGCGATACGGGTCAGCGTCGGCAAGGCTTGCTTGGCGAACGCCGTGAACTCGTCTTCAGGCGCAGCAATCGCGACGGACGTCTCGTCGGCGACAGTTCGGGCCACGTTCATGCCCCATCACACCACCGAGACCCCCAGAAGGTTCCCTCTCCCGCCAATCTCTTGCTCGCTTGAGACGGAGTCGGCCAAGACTGTGGGGACGGTTCCGCAGTCGTCGTCCCCACCGTCTCGCCCCCGCCCACAGCCAGAGCCCCCGGTCCACGCACCACGACCTCGCCGAAGCCCTGAGCTGGCACGTGCGTATGCTCGCCACCGGCTCCATGCTCCCGTCGTAACCACCACGTCGAAGAGCCCCGGTACCACCAGGTACCGGGGCTCTTCGACGTGGTGTGTCAGCCGGGTAGCACAGTGATGGTGAGAAGCCTCGCGGAATTCGTGGTCGGCGGGACGACCTCGATGGCTAGAACCATCGGTTGGTTGACCACCGTGAGGGGGCGGTCACAGGTAGCTTTGAGTTCGAGCTCCGGGAATTCCTCATGCTCTACTGCCAACCACACGTGGTAGTTTCCAGGGGCCAGGTCGACTGTGAAAGTGCCGTCGCTCGACACAGGAACCTCGAGGTCCCCCGACCCCCAGCCGCCGGGATCGAGATACGACAACATCAGCCTCTCGTTGCCGGTCGAGACAGCCCCGGGGTCCGCGACCGTCCCCGAGACAGTCGACGCGGATCCCGGCTCTGGCTCTGGGGGGGCCTTCCGTGGCCTGTAGAGGTTGACGAGTTTGTCCTGACCCCCGACGGATGTCACCACGAATCCAGCGGGGCCCGAGAGGATGGATTCGGGCTCGCCCTGCCCTGCCGGGTGGAATTCCACCAAATAATGTCCGGCGGGTAACTCCACAGCGTACTGACCGGTGTCCGACAGAGGCACCGTCGTCACAGGGCCGTAGAGCACGGGGATATGCGTCTTCCACATCTGGAAGGACAGTTCCCCGCCGCTGACGATCTCGCCCACGGGGTTCGTCACAGTACCGCAGAGGGTACCCGTCCGCGCACCGGCGTAACCTTTCATGAGATGGTCTTCGTCAACCTCGAAGTCAATGCTGTTCTGACCCTTGACGACCATTACGATATCCGCTTCAAAAGAAAAGGTGTCCGGGCCACCAGAGTCCTCCGTAGAGTCGAAGAACGCCTCCTTTCCCAACGGGTAATACTCGATGCTGTACTCGCCAGAGGGGAGCTCAACCTCATACTGACCTGCGTCTGACACAGGTACGACGGGCAAGAGCCCCTCGTCACCGATGAACGTCAGCTCGCCTCCAGATGCGGCTTCTCCGTAGAGGGTGACCGTCCCTGTGACTGTGGCGGGGCCTGTGGCCAACACGCCAGACTCTGGGCACACCGGTTCCGCGGACGATGTCGGCGGGCCGGACGTGTCAGACACTGACGACGGACCGAGCGCGACGGCAGCCACCGTCATCCCACCGACCACAGCCATGGCGGTAGCGGTGACCGCTGTCACCCCTGCGGTCCGGCGGCGGCGGGCTCTGCGTACGACCACACCCAGGTCGACGTCGATCTTCGGCTTGGGGTTGTCCAGTCCGTCTCGCAGACGCCGGGCGACCTGTTCGTGACTCATGCCTCTTGCCTCCTCAGTTCCTCACGCAGCCGTTCCAGCCCACGCCATCCTGCTGACTTCACCGTGCCCACCGGGATGCCCAGCATCTCGGCGACGTCTTTCTCGCTGAACCCTTCGACATGGCGCAGCACGACGACCTGGCGCTGTTGCGTGCCCAGGCACGCCAGAGCACGCACCAGACGGTCCCGTTCGGCTATGGCCGCGACCTCGTCGGGACTAGCCTTCTCCGGGAGACGCTCCGGCGCGGCGAGCACCTCTCGGCGCCGCGACCGCCAGGTGTTGATCCGCTGGTTGGCCATGACCTTGCGCGCATACGGCAGAGGGGCTTTGCGTGCCCGCCCCCACGCGTTGTAGGTCCGCACCAGGGTCTGCTGGACCAGCTCAGAGGCCTGGTGCTCGTCCCCGGTCAGGTGCCACGCGGTACGGGTCAGCGGCCCCAAGGCTTGCCTGGCGAACTGCGTGAACTCCTCTGTGCGGCTCTGCGCACCAACGGTGTCGGCGCCGATCAAGATAGTCCCGTCAGCCACGGCACTGTTTGCGCTCATGCCCCATGACACCACCGAGGAGCCCTCAAGGTTCCACGTTTGGCAAAAGTCGTCTGCCACCTGCGACGACGAGACGTTGGGGTGGGTTCCACACTTGGGGAGACTGTTGTCTCCTCAGGGGGTGGGGCCGAGACGGTGGGGACGGTTCCGCAGTCGTCGCGGGACCCCGCCGTTGGCGGGCGGTCCCGCGAGACAGTCGGAACCGTCCCCACCGTCTCGGCCAGCTCAGGAACCGTCCCCCACCACCTCGGCTCACCCCTGCGAAACAGCCGGAACCGTCCCCACCGTCTCGACCAGCTTCAAGGACCGTCTCAGCCAGCTCCCGGCATAGACGCAACAGGCACACGACGAAGCCCCGGTGCGTGCGCACCGGGGCTTCGTCGTGAGAGCGGCGTTGTCAGGAGACGTTGGCGACGACGTTGAGGGTGACGGTGGCCACGACCTCGGGGTGCAGACGGATCGTCACGCGGTGCTCGCCCAGGGACTTGATGGGAGAGGACAGCTCGATCTTGCGTTTGTCGACGGCGGGGGCGCCGGTGGACTTCACGGCGTCGGCGATCTCCGTGGTCGTCACGGCGCCGAACAGGCGGCCGCCGGTGCCAGCCTTGGCCGGGACCGAGACCACGGCGGCCTGCAGCAGGTCGCGGGCGGCACGGGCGTCGTCCAGCGACGCCATCTCCCGGGCCTTGCGGGCCCGGCGGATCGCGGTGATGTTCTTCTCCGCGCCCTTGGTCCACGGCTGGGCCAGCTTGCGCGGCAACAGGAAGTTGCGCGCGTAACCGTCTTTGACGTCGACGATGTCACCGGGCTCGCCGAGACCGGTGACCTCCTGGGTGAGGATGAGCTTGGACACAGTTTCCCTCCTCAGCGGGACGACGACGAGTACGGCAGCAGAGCCATCTCACGGGCGTTCTTCACGGCCCGGGCGATAGCGCGCTGCTCCTGGACGGTGACACCGGTGACCCGGCGGGCCCGGATCTTGCCGCGGTCGGAGATGAACTTGCGCAGCAAGGTGGTGTCTTTGTAGTCGATGGAATCGATCTTGGCCGACTTCAGAGGGTTGGCCTTCTTCTTGGGCTTCCGGATGACAGGCTTGGCCATCGCAGGCTCCTTCGGTACAGGGCCCGGCCGCGGCGGCCGGGGAGGGGGCTAGGTCAGAAGGGGGGTTCGTCAGAGAAACCAGAGCTGGACGCCGGTGCGCCAGCCCACGGGTCGTCGGAGGCCGACGGGGCAGAAGCAGCAGAGGCGCCCCCGCCACCACCAGAGCCGCCGAAACCACCGCCACCGCCACCGCGCTGGGTGCGTGTGACCTTGGCGGTCGCGTAACGCAACGACGGGCCGACCTCGTCGACCTGCAGCTCGACGACTGTGCGCTTCTCGCCTTCGCGGGTCTCGTACGAACGCTGGACCAGACGGCCCTGGGCGATGACCCGGGTGCCTTTGGTCAGCGACTCGGCGACCGACTCAGCAGCCTCGCGCCAGATCGAGCAGCGCATGAACAGCGTCTCGCCGTCCTTCCACTCGTTGTTCTGGCGGTCGAACGTGCGCGGGGTCGACGCGATGGTGAAGTTGGCCACCGCGGCCCCCGACGGCGTGAACCGCAGCTCTGGGTCTCCCGTGAGGTTCCCGACAACCGTGATGACGGTCTCACCAGCCATGATGATGCTCCTGAATATGCTCGGCAGCGGGTGCAGAGATCTGCCCCACCACGACGGTAGCGGCGACCACTGACATCAGGCGTCGGCCGGGGCTGCGGCGTCGGTCTTGGCAGCGGCGGCCTTGGCGGCAGCCTTCGCTGCGGCTTCGGGGTCGGCGCGCATCACCTTGGTGCGCAGCACTGCTTCGTTGAGGCCGAGCTGGCGGTCGAGCTCGGCGGTGGTGGCCGGGGTGGCGCTGAAGTTCACGACGGCGTAGATACCCTCGGACTTGTACACGCCGGGGGTGACCCGGATGTCGGTGGCCAGGCGGCGCCGGCCCCAGATGTCGGTGCTGTCGATCGTCCCGCCCTGGGCTGGCACCACCGACAGGTACTTGTCGAGTGCCGGGCCGACAGTGCGTTCCTCGATATCGGGGTCGAGGATGATCATGATCTCGTACGGGCGCAGGCTCATCACCCACCTCCTCTGGTCTTGGCGGTCACGGTCGTTCCGTGACAGGAGGGTTGCCTTGCAGCGTCGCCAGCACGACTGGGCGCGCGGCGACGCGTCATCGTACCGGGACCGGTACCGGTCGGCGAAATCGGAACGGTGCGCTCGCCCCTACTGCGGAGGGGGAACGAAACCTGCGCCTGCGGGGTCCTCGGGCGCATCCCCGGGCGCGGCACCTCTGCCGGGGCCGCTGGACACGTAGATGGTGACGATGGAGCCGTAAGGAAGCTCGCTCCCCTCGCGGGGCTCGACACGGGTCACCCGGTCTGCTGGGACGTTCGACCGCTCGTAGACGACGTTCGGCTGGAACCCGGCCTCAGCGAGGGCCGCGCTCGCGTCCCACTCGTACTTGTTGGCCACCGACGGCACGTACGTCATCTCACCCGAGTTTTCGTCGTCGGACGGCTCGGGGGTCGAGGCTGTGCCACCGTGCGGGGGGGGCGGGAACTTGGTGTCCTGGGAGTACTCGGGCAGCCCCAGCACACCGCCGCTGCACGCCTTCTTGGTCTTCTTCCCTCCGCACCCGGCCATGTAGTCAGCCCACAGCGCAGCAGGCCACGACCCACCGGTGATCTGCTTGAGCCCACCCCACGGTGTGATCGTCACCTCAGAACCCCCAGGACCTTCCTGGGAGAGCGCCACCGCGGTGACCAGGTCCGTGGTGAAACCGACGAACCAGGCCGACTTGTTGTAGCTGGAGGTGCCGGTCTTGCCGGCGATGGTCCGCCCGATGGGCTTGACGTACTCCGAGGCCGAACCTCCCTGGACCGGGCCCTGGAGGGCAGCGACCGTGTCGGCCATGACACCAGAGTCGAACACCCTCTTGGTCTCGGTGTCGGCGGCCCAGACCCTGCCGGTCGGGCTGACCACCCGCGCGACGATATGCGGGGTGGCCTTCTTGCCCTGTGTGGCGAACACTCCGTACGCCTGGGCCATCTCCAGCGGGTGCACCGCGTCAGAGCCGAGCACGTTGGCCGGCAACGGCGACAGCTGCGTGGAAATACCGGCGTCTCTGGCCACCTGGTTCGTCGCCTCGGGGCCGATCTCGATGTTGAGCTCGGCATACACGGTGTTGACCGAGTTGGCAGTGGCGGTCATGAGGTTGATGTCCCCGTAGCTGCTGCCGCCGAAGTTGACGACCTTCCAGTCTTTGCTCCCGGGGACAGGGAAGGTCCGCGGGCTGACTCCCGAGTACACCGAATCCAGCGAATGGCCTTGCTGCAGCGCGGCGACCAGGGTGAAAGGCTTGAACGTCGACCCAGCCTGGGCCAAGCCGCGGGTCACGCGGTTGTACTGGTCTTTGACGTAGTCCGGTCCCGAGTACATGGCGCGGATAGACCCGTCGGACGGGTCGAGCGTGACCATGGCCACGCGCAGCATCCCTGCGCAGGCAGGCTCGTCTTCGGCTGGCTCGATGTTGGGGTTGCACTGGCTGGGCGCGGAGTCGGGGTTGTTGTTGAGCGTGCCGTCGAGCAGGCCGTTGCCCGACTCGATAGCCATGTCCTGCATCCTTTGGTCGACCGTCGTGATGACGGTGTAGCCGCCACGCATGAGCTCGGCCTCGGACACACCGACAAGCTTGGCAGCTTCCTGCCTGGCCATCTCCATGAGGTAGCCGTTAGGTCCTTCGTACGCAGGCTCTGGCCGGTGCCAGATGACGCAGTCACCGTCCTGTTCGGCCGCGGCCACCTCGCTGCCCCCACCGTTGTCGTCCGCAGGATCGTCACGGTCGACCACGACCGCGACACCAGCCTCGTCCTCGGTTGGGCACATCGGCGGGAACACGAGCTCGTTCTTCTCTGCCGCCGTCAGGTGGAACTTGAGGTCCTTGCCGTCGACCATGTATCCCAGGGTGCGCTTCCAGCGCTGCTCGGCCTTCTCGGGGTTGTTGGCCGGGTCCCAGTTGATCGGTGAGGGGATGATCCCTGCCAGCAGCGCCGCCTGGGTCACCGTCAGGTCTTTGGCGTCCTTGGCGAAGTACGCCTGGGCGGCGGCCTGGATACCGTGGGTCTTGCCACGGCCCCAGAAGATCGTGTTCAGGTAGTTGCACAAGATCGTGTCTTTGGACTGCTCCTTGCTGATCTTTACCGCCAGCAGCGCCTCCTGGGCCTTGCCCAGGTAACCGTGGCGGGTACCGCCGTAGTAGTTGTCCACATACTGCTGGGTCAGCGTCGAGGCGCCCTGCCGGCCGCCCTTCTTGGCGAGGTTGTTGTACAGCGCACGGGCGATACCGCGGGGGTCCACCCCCGAGTTGGAGTAGAAGCTGCGGTCCTCGGAGGCCACGACCGCGTCTTTGACGTATTGGGGGATCTCGGCACAGCCTTCGATGATCTCGCGCCTGACCCCGGGGTAGTCGCCCATCTTCGGGCCGCGGCCGGCTGGGTCGTTGGGGTCCGCGTAGTAGACCGTGGTGGTCTGGTCGTTGATCTCGGCGTCGAACGCGGGGATCTCGACCGACGAGTACGCGGCGAAGCCGAGCCCGGCCACCAGGGCGACGGTGGTGACCATGGACATCACGACGAAGCGCCACGAGGGCAGCCACCGGTGCAGCCCGCGGTACCCGGGCCGTGGGTAGTTCCAGAAGCGGCGTCGGGTGGTGACCGGCGTACGCCTCACATCTGCCCGCGAGGGGCGCGCTGCCTTGCGCTCCACAGGCTCTCCTTCTCGTCTACGCCAGCGGCACGGCATGCACAAGGCACGCCCCACCGCGGAGGGGGCTGCCTCCCAGTATGGGGGACTTGCCGCCGTTAGAGGAGTCCCTCACGAGATCTCCACGAGTTTCAGCCGAACGCACTTGCCTGGCACGCAGATAGGGCATACTGTCCGATGTATCAACTCGATACATCGCGGAGGTGTATCGCTTCAGCAGTGGGTCAGCGGCGAGCCAGCAGCGACCACGGTAGAGGTGGGGAGGTCAAGATGCGTGCCAAGTCTGACGTGCTCGACCACGCCATCCTCGGCCTGCTGCACCGTACGCCGATGCACGGGTATGAGCTGCGCAAACAGCTCAACCTCGTCCTCGGGTCCTTCCGCGCACTGTCCTACGGGTCGCTGTACCCAGCGTTGCGCTCGTTGGCAGAACGTGGCCTGATCCACGGGGTGGACGAGGACCGCATGGCCGGGCGCAGCGGGTCACGGCGCGCCCGGATCGTCTACCAGCTCACTGCGGCCGGCAAAGAGCACCTGATCGAGGTGCTCGGGTCGGTCGGTCCCTCGGCCTGGGACGACGAAGAGTTCGACGTCCGGTTCTCGCTGTTCGGCCAGACCGACGCCGAGACCCGGCTGCGCATCCTCGAAGGCCGCCGGATGCGCCTGACCGAACGCCTCGAGCTCGTCACCCAGTCCGTGGCCCGCGCCGTGGAACGGATGGACGAGTACACCGCCGAGCTCCAGCGCCACGGTCTGGACACCGTGGAACACGAGGTCGCCTGGCTCGACCGGTTGATCGACAACGAACGGGCCGCCCGGCCCGTCGACGCCTCTGGCCCCAGGGCCGCAACCCCTGCCGTCGCGCCTGCGACGCGCCACTTGGAGAAGGAGTAAGAAGGATGTCTTCCATCCGCGTAGCGATCGTCGGCGTGGGCAACTGCGCGTCGTCGCTGGTCCAGGGGGTGCAGTACTACCGCGACGCCCCCGACGACAGCCAGGTGCCCGGTCTCATGCACGTCCGCTTCGGCCCGTACCACGTGCGTGACGTGGAGTTCGTCGCCGCGTTCGACGTCGACGCCAAGAAGGTCGGGTTCGACCTTTCCGAGGCCATCGCGTCTTCGGAGAACAACACCATCAAGATTGCCGACGTGCCGCCTACCGGTGTCGTCGTGCAGCGCGGGCACACCTTCGACGGCCTGGGCAAGTACTACACCCAGACCATCGAAGAGTCCGACGCCAAACCGGTCGACGTGGTGCGTGCCCTCACAGAGGCCAAGGTCGACGTCCTGGTCTCCTACCTGCCGGTCGGCTCAGAGGCCGCCGACAAGTTCTACGCCCAGTGCTGCATCGACGCAGGTGTGGCCATGGTCAACGCCCTTCCGGTGTTCATCGCCTCTGACCCGGTGTGGGCCAAGAAGTTCGAAGACGCTGGTGTGCCGATCGTCGGCGACGACATCAAGTCCCAGGTCGGCGCGACGATCACCCACCGCGTCCTGGCCCGTCTGTTCGAGGACCGCGGTGTTGTCCTCGACCGCACGTACCAGCTGAACGTCGGCGGCAACATGGACTTCAAGAACATGCTCGAACGTGAGCGCCTGGAGTCCAAGAAGATCTCCAAGACCCAGGCCGTCACCTCGAACCTCGCCCACGACCTCGGTTCGCGCAACGTGCACATCGGCCCGTCGGACTACGTCGCCTGGCTCGACGACCGCAAGTGGGCCTACGTGCGTATGGAAGGCCGCGCCTTCGGCGAGGTCCCCCTCAACCTGGAGTACAAGCTCGAGGTCTGGGACTCGCCCAACTCCGCCGGAATCATCATCGACGCGGTCCGCGCCGCGAAGATCGCCAAAGACCGCGGCGTCGGCGGCCCGATCCTGTCGGCCTCCACCTACCTCATGAAGTCCCCCCCGGTCCAGATGGAAGACACTGCCGGGCGGGCCATGCTCGAACGCTTCATCCTCGGCGAAGAAGAACGCTGATCTCCTGAGCCACACGTAGGGGCGAGGAGCCACAGGCTCCTCGCCCCTACGTGTGCCGTCCTACCTGCGACGACGGCGACGATCGCGGCCCGGACCCGTTCCCGCAGCCTCCGCCCGGCTGACGCCGCGAAATTCCTGGGACCACCGGTTGTCGTCAGGCTGGGAATCTCCGTTAACGACAGCTCGCCAACGTGGGTGGTGCAGCACGTGGGGGCGTGGACAGTCTGTGCGGATTGGTTCAACCGTTTCCATGTCCGGTATGTCACCTATGTGCTACAGTGCCGGCACTGCCGCCCCCGCGAATAGGCGGCCGCCTCGGGAAAGGACGGAAGAAAGCATGATGAGCAGAAAAATGCGCCCGTTCGCGCTCCTCGCTGTCGCATCAGCGCTCGTGTTCAGCGGTTGCGACGCGCTCGACTCCATCATCGACGACGCTGGCATCAACGGTTCCGGGAAGCACCCCTACGACGACTCGGTCAATGAGGCAGACATGACCCCCTCAGGCACCGTGCTCAAGGTCGGAGAAACTGCGACCATCCCGCTCCTCGGCGACAAGGACGGCGAAAAAGAACAGTACTTCATGCGTTCCGCCGCGATGACTGTCACCGCGATCGAGCAGGGTGAGGCGTCTGATCTCGATGACTTCGACCTCACTGGGGAGAATGCAACAATGACCCCCTACTTCGTCCATTTTACAATCACCAAGGTCAGTGGGGAAGGGCATACTAATGCCTACGTTGGGATAGCGTCGTCTTTCACCAAAAATTTCTCATTGCAGTCATCCGGCAACGTGAAGCAGATGGAGATTTTTACTGGCCTGGCAAAATTCGACAAGTGCCCCAAGCCTACCGGCGGTTTTGACGATTTCGAGAACGGTGAGACGTTCACGGGCTGCACGATCTTTCTCGTCACTCCGGAGTCAACCGTCTCCGGCGTGAAATACGACCACAACGGCGTGTACGTGTGGGAGATGGAGTAGTCGCGCCAGTGCAGCCTACGGGCTGACTGCTGACCCGTCGGGGCGAGCGGCCGCCCGCCGCTCGCCCGTGGCCCAGCGGGTTCGTCATCCGCGCTCGGCGGTGTCGCTCCTGGTCATGGCCGGTTCGGGGTGTTGTGCGGTGGCCATCCAGTGGGCGTAGGTCGCGACGAGCAGGGGGACGACCAGGCCCAGGCCTGACGCGGGGATGGCGATACCTGAGTCGTTCATGGCGAAACCGATGAGCATCGCTGTGGAGCCGGCGACCAGGAACGGCACGAGGGTAGGGACCTCGTCGGCCAGGCTGGCTAGTGGTGCGCCGTCGGACAACCAGGCGTACCGGCCGCCGTCGGGAGAGGCCAGCAGGCGTTTGACCGGTTTGACCAGCAGGGCCGCACCGAGCGCGAAACCGGCGATGGCGAGCAGGGTCAACCAGAGGCTGTTGTTGAGGGCGTGCAGGTTCGCTGACGCGTTGCGGGCGACCACCTGTGGCCACTCGCCGTCGACGACCGCCTGCACGAACGACCCGAGGTGGGTGCGCCGGTCGGCGGGGCGCAACCAGTCCAGCACGGCGAAAGCCACGGTGACACCCACCGCACCGGCCAGCACCGCACCGGTGCGCCGCCAGGTGATCCTCGCCCCTGCCAGCAGCAAGACGAACACCGTGAACGCCGGGACGAGGGCTGGCGGCCCGCCGAAGTCTGTGCCCAGGCCCGGGGTCCCGTCGACGATGGTCAGCCCCACCCCTGCCACCGCGGCCACCGCCGCGGCCGACCGGCGCCGCCCAGTGCGCACCAAGGGGACGACCAGCGCGCTGACCAGCAGCAGTGTTCCCGCTGTGGCCAGGGCGAACATCCTGTTGTTGAACCCGTAGAACCGTCCGGCGACCAGGGCCGAGGAACCGAACACCGCGGACAGCTGCACCCGGGACCCGGTGAGCACGTCGACGACGATCACCGCGGCGCTCAGACCAGCGACCAGCGCAGCGGGGCCGAGCGCGCACCGACGCCACGGACCGACCAGAGCCACCGCGACGACCGCCGCTGCGACCACCAAGGCGCAGCCCACCAAAGTCAGCGGGGGGACGCCGGTGCGCCACCACGGCACCACGTTCGCCACCAGGAGGGCCACCGGCAGTGCTGCGGTCATCAGGCCCGTCACGGTCAGCCAGCGCAGCACCAGCCGTCGTCGGCGCTGGTCGACCCGGTAGGTCGGTGACCGGGCCAGGCCGAACCACACCACCGCGAAGAACACGAGGTTGACCACCACGAGACCCAGGTAGAACTGCGGGACCAAAGGACGGGCCACGGCTGCCTGGTGGGCGTCGTCGACCAGGCTGTCGGACGCGCTGCCCGACGGCACGGTCCTGAACGGTGTGCCGAGCATCGCGCTCGGCTGGTCGACACCGAGCCGGTCCAGCACGGTCGCGGTGACGTCGATCCCCAGCACCAACCCGGCCTGCCGGGTCGAGGCCGACGTGAGCAGCCCAGGTTCGTCCACCCCGGGACTCCCGGCGACCACCAGCTGCATCTGCGACTGGTCGCCCCGGTCAGCCAGCGACACCACCACGACATCAGCTGTCCCGGCGCCCGCGAGGACCGCAGCCAGCCCCTGGTCCACGTCGGGCAGCGACCGGTGCCCCTCGCGTACCGCACCCAGGTCGACGACGACCAGCGTGGTACCAGCCTCCAACGCGTCGGCGACCAGCGTCGTCAGCTGTTCGGGGTCGTCGGGCCGGTCCGTCCACGGCCCTGCCAGGGTCCCGTCTGCGCCAGCCAGGGCCACGGCCGCTCCTGGCCCTATCCCCAGCGCCGTGATCTGCGCGGCCGTCAGAGCCTCACCCAGGCTGCCAGGTACCGCGTGGTACCTGGACCTGTGCGAAGCCTCGACATAGTCGTCCCACCCGGGGACCAGCTGGTCCACCGGTGCTTCCAGTTCGCGGCACCCGTCGTCGTGGACGAAATCTGCGGCCCTGGCCCCCGCCGACACCGCCAACCACCCGTCCGCCGGGCAGGTCACCTGACGCACCGAACGCACGGCCGCGTTCCCCGCGCTCCAGGTGTCCCCCAGCAGCCGCAACGTGGGCGTCACCTCAGCCGACACGTCCGACCAGCGCACGCCAGCGGTGCCGACCACCACCACGGGCCGGTCGGCCTCTGGTTCTGCCCGTGCGGCACCCGCCGGGGCCAGCACACAGCCGAGCCCGACGACCAGGCCGACGAGCACAGCACTGCGACGCACCCGCCCAGCCTACGAACCCCTTGCCCTACTGGCCAGGCCCCACCCAACAACACCCCAACACCAACACCGAACGATCGCGACCATCAACTCTTGACACGTGTTGTCACGATTCGCCCAGGAACCTGTGGCCGCTGGGCCTGGCGATGGCCGGTGAGCTGGCGTGGGCAGCTGTGACGAGGGTGGCTGAGAGCGGACAATAGTGCGATGGGTGATGTCGCCGTAGCGAAGACGCTGGTTGCTGGTGCCGAGCGGATCGTCGTGCTGAGCGGCGCGGGGATGTCGACAGCGGCAGGGATCCCGGACTTCCGCGGCCCGCAAGGGGTGTGGACGAAGGACCCGGCGGCTGAACGGGTCTCGAACCTGCTCGACTACCTGCACGATCCTCAGGTGCGCAAGCTGGCCTGGCAACGGCGTGACGGGACGCACCAGCTGTCCCCCGACCCGACCCCCGCGCACCGGGCACTGGTGGACCTGGAGGCCACGGGCCGGCTCCTGGGAATCGTCACCCAGAACACCGACGGGCTGCACCTGGTCGCCGGGAACAGCCCCGAGACGGTGCTGGAGATGCACGGCAACGCACGTCGCTGGCGCTGCGAGAGCTGTGCGGCATCGGGCCCGATGGCTGACCAGCTGGCCCGGCTAGAGGCCGGGGAAGACGACCCCGACTGCCCCGGGTGCGGCGGTATCACCCGTGCCACCGTGATCTTGTTCGGCGAGAGCCTGGACGGTCAGCTGCTGGACCGGGCCTTCGATATCGCTGGTGAGTGCGACCTATTGGTGGCCATCGGCACAACCTTGGTCGTCCAGCCCGTCGCGTCACTGGTCTCGGTCGCCCTGCAGCACGGCGCCAAGGTCATCATCGTCAACGCCGAACCAACACCGTACGACGACCAGGCCGACGCAGTCCTTCGCGGCGATATCCAAGACGTCGTCCCGGAACTGTTCGCGCAATCGTCCGCGTGAGGTTTCCGTGTCCGGCTGACGAGATCGTTCAGAAATCACGAGATCGTTCAGAATAGTGAACGATCTCGTGATTTCTGAACGATCTCGTCAGCCGTCCAGCGGTGACGAGGGCTGGGCCTCCGCAGCAGCCTGGGCGGCGGCGGGGAGGGCTTCGGCGATGCGGGAGAGGGCTGTCTCGTCGTGGGCGGCGGAGACGAACCATGCTTCGTAGGCCGAGGGGGGGACGGAGACACCAGCGTCGAGGAGGGCGTGGAACAGGGGGGCGTAGCGCCAGGTGCCGGTGGCCTGCATCATCGTCCAGTCGCGGGCGGGTTCGGCGGCGAAGACGACGGAGAACAGGTTGCCTGCGCTCTGGATGACATGTTCGACACCCGCCGCTGTGAGGGCTTCGGTGACCAGGGCCTGGAGCGCGGCCGAGGCGCCGTCGACGCGGGCGTAGGCGTCGGCGTCAGCAGCGCGGAGAGTGGCCAGACCCGCGGCGGTGGCCACGGGGTTCCCTGACAGGGTGCCAGCCTGGTAGACCGGGCCGGTGGGGGTGAGCAGGTCCATGAGGTCGGCGCGCCCGCCCAGGGCTGCCACGGGCAGTCCGCCGCCGATGACCTTGCCGAAGGTGAACAGGTCAGGGGTCCAGGTGGGGTTCTGCGCCCCGGCGTCCCGGCCCCACCAACCTGCTGGCGAGACACGGAAACCTGTGAGGACCTCGTCGAGGATGAGCAGGGCGCCGTCGGCGGCGGTGATCTCGCGCAGGCCCGCGTTGAAACCGTCGTGCGGGGGGACGACCGCCATGTTCGCCGGGGCGGCTTCGGTGATGACCGCGGCGATCTTGCCAGGGTGGGCTGCGAAGGCGGCGCGCACAGCGTCCAGGTCGTTGTATGGCAACACGATCGTCTCGGAAGCGACAGCGGCACTGACCCCCGCCGAACCAGGCAGGGCGAACGTGGCCAGCCCCGACCCAGCGGACGCCAGCAGAGCGTCGACATGCCCGTGGTAACAACCAGCGAACTTGATGACCACATCACGACCTGTGGCACCACGGGCCAAGCGCAGGGCAGTCATCGTCGCTTCAGTGCCGGTAGAAACCAGACGCACCTTCTGGGCGGCAGGCACGCGTCGGCGGATCTCAGCAGCCAGCTCAGCCTCGTTCGGGCTCGGCGCACCGAACGACAAACCACGTCCAGCCTGGGCGACGACAGCGGCAATGACGTCAGGGTGGGCGTGACCGAGCAGCGCCGGACCCCAAGACCCGACGAGGTCCACGTACTCGCGTCCTTCGACGTCAAACACGTACGGACCGTGCCCACTGACCAGGAACCTGGGTGTCCCCCCAACAGCCCCGAACGCCCGGACTGGAGAGTCCACCCCACCAGGGATGACGTCCAGGGCGTCGTCAAACGCGCGGGCGTTGGTCGTCTCAGCCATGGAGTTCTCCGTCTCTGTGCGCCGCTGCTCCTGGCAGCATAGTGGCCGACCAAGACGATGGGAGACAACGGGGACGGTTCCTCTGTCCTGCCTGGCCAGCGCGCCGCATCGCCGTCGGGAAGGACGGTCCGGGAGGTCACGTCGCCGAACCTTGTGGGCTGGCGCCGAGACGTATCATCAATGATATGCTAGTGCTGTGCTGATCGACTGGACCGACGAGTTTGAACAGATGCTCAACCGTCTCGACGAGCAGGTCGAGGCGGGAGATGCGGACGCAGCGTTCACCCGCCGGATGGTCATGCTCCAGTTGCGCGTCCTTCAAGGTCTCGACAGCGAGCCGGTCGAGGAGTCGGCAGAGTTGAAGCCGGTCCAACAGTCGCGCGACCACCTCGTCTGGCGGCTGTCGCACCCGTACGTCGAAGGCAAGGCAGTACGCACGATCGTGTGGTTCGCGGATCGTGACCACGTCGTGGTCGCCCTGTTCGCCAACGACAAAGCCCAGATGGGCGACGTGTTTTATTCGTCGGTCGGCACCAGGGCCGACCAACTCATCGACAAGTACCTGCACCAGAGGGAGGCTGAGGAGCGATGACCAAGAACCTGCGGTTCACCGACCGCTCTGCACAGATCCAGGCCCGGTGGGATGCGCTGAGCGACGAAGACCGCGCGTTCATCGCCGAGATGCGTGAGCGCGCCGACGCGGACAACCGCGCGTACCGGATGCATCTGGCAGCGGTGCGCGAGGCCGGGCACCTCACCCAGGCCGAGATCGCCCAGCGCCTGGGAAAGCCCCAAGGCAACGTCTCGCGGACCGAACGAGCACCAGACATGCTCTACTCGACCCTGCGGGCCTACCTCGAAGCCGCTGGCGCCCAGGACGTGGCCATCACCGCCACGGTCGCCGGCCGACGCGTCGAGATCACCCTCGCCCAAGCGGCATCGGCCCCCTGACGAGCCAGTTCGACGCTCAGCCAGCGGCCCCAAAATACATGGCTGACCAGGCAAGACATAGGAACCGTCCCCATTGTCCGGCGGCACGCATTGTCCGGCGGCATCCGAAGCCGCTGGCGCCCAGGACGTGGCCATCACCGCCACGGTCGCCGGCCGACGCGTCGAGATCACCCTCGCCCAGGCGGCGTCGGCCCCCTGACGAGCCAGTTCGGCGCTCAGCCGACGGCCCCAAAATACAAGGCTGACCAGGCAAGACATAGGAACCGTCCCCATTGTCTCGGCCGACGTCCGGCGCAGCCGGACGAGCCGTCCACAAGACCTTCCCCCCAACCGGGGTGTGGGACCTACTAGCGGGTCGGGGTGTCTGGCCGCCGCGCTGGCATCGGGTTTGGCGGGAAGACCGACGCAGTCGGTCGGGGGACTGCGTGGCGGCCAGACACCCCGACCCGCGACCCAGCCCAACCAACAGCACCGACCCGCGACCCAGCCCAACCAACAGCACCCCTCACAACCAGGTTGCTACCTCCGCGGCCCAGTAGGTCAGGACGTGGTCGGCTCCGGCGCGGACGATGGAGACGAGGGACTCTTCGATGGCGCGGCGGCGGTCGATCCAGCCGTTGGCGGCGGCGGCTTCGACCATGGCGTACTCGCCGGAGACTTGGTAGGCCCAGACGGGGACGGTCGAGGTGGCGGCGACGTCGGCGAGGATGTCTAGGTAGCCCAGTGCGGGTTTGACCATGACGATGTCGGCGCCTTCGGCGATGTCGAGGCCGACTTCTCGGATGGCTTCACGACGGTTCGCTGGGTCCATCTGGTAGGTGCGGCGGTCGCCGGTCAGGCATGAGTCGACGGCTTCGCGGAACGGGCCGTAGTAGGCGCTGGCGTACTTGGCGGCGTAGGCCAGGACGACCACGTCGGAGTGGTTGCGTTCGAGGGCTTCGCGTACGGCGCCGACCTGGCCGTCCATCATCCCTGACAGGCCCAGGACGTG
Organism: Micrococcales bacterium; assembly: GCA_009779195.1. GTDB lineage: Bacteria > Actinomycetota > Actinomycetes > Actinomycetales > Cellulomonadaceae > Cellulomonas. The sequence goes on along the minus strand of WRET01000002.1, from coordinate 17,779 downwards.
TGCCCCGGCGTCGGCGAGCACACGGGCCATCTGGGCGTAGACCGCGAGGGTGGCGTCGTTGTCGACCTGGCCGCTGTCGTCGAGGACGCCGCAGTGGCCGTGGTCGGTGAACTCGTCGAGGCACAGGTCGGCCTGCACCACCACCGCGTCGCCGACCTCGCAGACCACGTCGGCCACGGCGCGGGTCAGGACCCCGTCCGGGTCGACGCCGCCGGTGCCGCACGAGTCGCGTCGTTCGGGCACGCCGAAGAGCATGATCCCGCCCACACCGGCTTCGGCGGCTTCGACTGCGGCTTTGCGCAACGTCGCGGACGTGTGCTGGACGACACCGGGCATAGAGCCGATCGGCGCCGGTTCGGTCAGGCCCTCGCGCACGAACATGGGCAGCGTGAGCATGGACGGGCGCAGGTGGGTCTCGGCGGTCAGGCGGCGCAGCGCGGGGGTGGCGCGCAGGCGGCGGGGGCGGATGATGTTCACGGCTGTCTCCTCGTACGTGACATTCAGGGGCCGGGGGGTACCTCGGTCGTCGGTAGGCGTACCGGCGCGGGGACGGTACGCGAGGTGGTCGGCGGGTTGGCCAGCAGGCGGACCACACCAGGCAGGCTGGCGTCACCGACGAGGTCAACCCTCAGACCCTTGGCGATGGCGGCAGCAGCGGTGGTGTCACCGATCGCCACGACCCGCAGCCCGGGGCGGTCTTGGCCGGTCAGGGACGCGGCACGCGCTGGCGGCGGGCCGAGCACGGTCAGCAGACCGTCGACTGCGCTCGGGGAGGTCAAGACGACGTCGTCGACCGCACCGGAACGCCAGACGGCGAGCGCCTCAGCGGGGGGCTGGGGAACATGGGATGTCTGGTAGACCACGACGACGTCCACGTCCACCCCAGCGTCGCGCAACCCGTCGGTCAGCACTGACCTGGCCAGGTCACCGCAGGCGAACAGCACCCGGGCTGGTGCAGCGTCGCCGTCGTGGCCGCGTGTGGCCGCGACGAGCGGCGCGACGAGAGACGCAGCGCCCCCAGCCTCTTCGGGGACCAGAGGTCGCACACCGTCAGCCTTGACAGCGTCGGCGGTGGCTGGCCCGACGACGGCGACACGGACCCCGGCGCGGGAGGTCACACGGTCCAGGAAACCCGGACGTCGGCGCAGCACCCTCCAGGCGGCCGCGCTGGTGATGACCAGCCAGGAGTAGTCCCCCGCGCGCAGTGCGGCGCAGGCGGCGTCCACCTCGTCGTTGGTCACCGGGACAGTGGTGATGACAGCAGCGGGCACAGGGTTGGCACCGGCCGCAGACAGCAGCACAGCCGCACGTGCGGTGGTGTGGGCTGTCCCTGCGACCAGGACGGTGTGCCCGGCCAGCGCGTCGTCGGGGCTGCCGGGGCGCGGCCTGCGCCCGGCGGGCTGGCTGGGGTTGGTCATCGGGTGGCCGCCAACAAGTCGTCGGCGACACGTGCGCCCAGGCTGGCGGCGTCGCCCGGGTCGCCAGACGCCGAGCAGGTGACCAGACCGTCGTCGGTGCCGAGCACCGCTGTGAGGTCCAGGCCGGTCTCGTCGCAGCGGGCCAGGGCGCCGACGGGGGCTGAGCAGCCTGCGCCGAGACGTTCGAGCACCGCACGTTCGGCGACGACCGCCTGGCGGCTGGGCAGGTCGTCGAGGGCGCGGACGGCACGGGTCAGGTCGGTGTCGTCGTCGGCGCGGACCTCCACCGCCAGGGCACCTTGGCCGGGGGCGGGCAGCAGGTCGAGCACGTCGGTCACCGCGTCCAGACGGCCGAGGCGTTCGAGGCCGGCACGGGCCAGGACCACCGCGTCCAGGTCGGCGTCAGGGCCCAGCGCACGTGACAAGCGGGTGTCGACGTTCCCACGCAGATCACAGATCTCCAGGTCAGGACGACGGTCGACCAGCTGGGCGGCGCGCCGCGGCGAACCGGTGCCCACCCGGGCTCCCGGGCGCAGGGTGGCCAAGGTCGCGCCACCGGCAGCGCACAACGCGTCCGCCGGGTCGACCCTCGGTGGGATGGCCGCGATGACCAGACCGTCGGGCTGGGCGGTGGGCAGGTCTTTGAGAGAGTGGACCGCCAGGTCGCAACGGTTGTCGAGCAGGGCTTCGCGCAGCTCGGCGGCGAACACGCCGGTGCCGCCCATCTGCGCCAACGACGCACGGTTCACGTCGCCGGTGGTGCGGACCACGACAAGCTCGCAGGTCACCCCCAGACCACCCAACGCCTGGGCGACATGCCCAGACTGAGTGGTGGCCAGCACAGACCCTCGGGTACCCAGGCGGTAAACCGTCACGAGGGATAGTCTCGCGCTTTTGTCGCCCGAATGTCGAAACTGACATGACTGTGACGACGGTTCGTCATGTCTTGCGAGGTGACGGACCTGCACAGGGCCGGGGCGGGCGAACATCCCATCTCGGCCGGTCGCCGGTGGCAGTGGTCCGTGGCCAGGGGCACCATGGAGGTGTGACTCTCGACGCGTTCATCAGCTTCGACGGACAGTGCCGCGACGCTGTCGCCTTCTACGCGACAGTGTTCGACTCGGCACCGACCACCATGATGACCTACGCGGACAACCCGCAGGCTGATGTCGCACCAGCGGACCGCGACCGGATCTTGTACGCAGGGCTGCCTGTGGGCGGGCATGTGCTGATGTTCTCCGACTGCCCATCGTCCAGCGGGTACGTGCCGGGCAACAACATCGCGTTGACGTTCGGCAGCGCTGACCGGACCGAGGTCGAACGGGTCTTCGAGCGGTTGTCCGACGGCGGGCAGGTGCTCATGCCTTTGGGGCGCACGTTCTTCGCCGAGCTGTTCGCCATGGTCCGCGACCAGTTCGGGATCATGTGGCAGGTCACGCACGCACCTGAGTGACACTGTCGAGCGTCCTGGTCGGCGACGGACGCCATCGGTCCCACCGCACAACCTGCTCTGCTGCGACCTGTGCCTGGGCCGTGGGTCTTGCGGCTGCGCGCGACCAGGATCCAACAGTCGGCGTGGGTGCTCGGGCCTGCTCTGGTGCCGGAGGCGAGGGGGTATGATCTGGCACGAACGACAGGGGAGCGTCGGGACGGACCCTCGGGTGCGGCCAGGGCGCTGAGAGTGCGGACAACCGCAGACCCTCGAACCTGATCCGGTTTGTACCGGCGTAGGGAGTCGGGATTTCTCTCCCCCGTGACGCTCCGGCTGTGCGGTGGAGCGCCGCGGGACCCCTCCTGGGAACAAGGAGGAGATATGAACCGCAGATCCAGATGGGCGTTCGCGCTGGTCGCCGCAGTGGGACTGGCTGGGTGCTCGACGACCGGGACGCCTGAGGCGACGGCCTCGCCGCAGGTCGTCAAGCTCATCACCCACGACTCGTTCTACCTGCCCGACGAGGTGCTGACACAGTTCACAGCCGAGACCGGGATCGGGGTGCAGGTCCTGACGGCCGGGGACGCCGGGGCGATGGTCAACCAGCTGGTGCTGACCAAAGGCGCGCCCTTGGGCGATGTGGTGTTCGGCGTCGACAACACGTTCGCGACACGTGCGCTGGACAAGGGTGTGATCGCCCCGCTCGGGGACGTCAGCGTCCCCGCCGACGCCAAGGCCCACGCGCTGCCTGGTGACGACGGACGGCTCGTGGCGGTCGACTACGCCGACGTGTGCGTCAACGTCGACACCACGTGGTTCGCCGAGCACCGCACCGAGCCCCCGGCGACTCTCGACGACCTGGTCGACCCGGCGTACCGGGGGTTGTTCGTCACCCCCAGCCCGGTGACGTCCTCGCCGGGGTTCGCGTTCTTGCTGGCCACGATCGCGGCGAAAGGTGACGGGTGGCACCAGTACTGGAAGGACCTGGGCGCCAACGGTGTGCAGGTCGCTGCGGGCTGGTCGGACGCTTACGTCTCGTCGTTCACGGCCGGCGGCGGTGGCGGTGACCGGCCTGTGGTGCTGTCGTACGACACGTCCCCGCCGTTCACCGTCCCTGAGGCAGGCAAGGAGCCGACGACTGCGGCGCTGCTGGGCACATGTGTGCGCCAGACCGAGTACGCCGGGGTCCTGGCTGGGGCGAAGAACCCGCAGGGCGCAGCGGCGCTGGTGGAGTTCTTGCTGTCGGACACGGTCCAGAAAGCCATCCCTGAGGCCATGTACATGTACCCGGTGAGCACGTCGGTGACGCTGCCCGACGAGTGGGTCGCGTGGGCACCGTTGGCGTCCGAGCCGTTCAGCGTCGACCCGGCGCAGATCGCCGCCAACCGTCAGCAGTGGTTGGACGAGTGGGCCGACCTGGGTGTGGGCTGAGCGGCGACGGTCCCTATGTCTTGGCTGGTGAGGGGGGTGCGGCGGGTGCGCCGTGGCTGGGTTGCGCTGACGACCCGGCCGGGCACACCCGCCCACCACCCGTCCCAGGCCGAGGCCGAGGCGCACCCTGCCCGCCAGCCGCGGGCACGCCGTCACCGTCGTGGCGCTCTTGGGGGGAAGGTCGCCTGGGGTGTGGCGGTGGCGGTGCCGCTGGTGTTCGTGGTGGTGTTCGTCGTGTGGCCGGTGATGGTGATGGCCGGGCGGGGGTTCGTGGTGGACGGGTCGGTGGACCTGGGAGGGTTCGCGGAGGTGTTCTCGCGGGGGCGCACGTGGAGGGTCGTCACCACGACGTTGGTGCAGGCGTGCCTGGCGACGGTGGTGTGCGTGGCGCTGGGCGTCCCGGGGGCGTACACGCTGTACCGGGCGCGCCCTTTTCGGGGCAGGGCTGCTCTGCGGACGTTCGTGACAGTGCCGTTCGTGCTGCCCACCGTCGTCGTGGGGGTGGCGTTCCGGGCGTTGGTGCAACCGTCAGGACCGTTGGGGTTCGCCGGTCTCGACCACACGTTGGCGGCGGTGGTCGCGGCGTTGTCGTTCTTCAACTACTCGGTGGTGGTGCGCGGCGTCGGGGGGTTGTGGGAACGGCTGGACCCGCGGGCCGAACAGGCCGCCCGGGCGTTGGGAGCGTCGGGGGGGCGGGTGTTCGCGACAGTGACGCTGCCCGCGCTGACCCCTGCCATAGCGTCGGCGGCGGCGTTGGTGTTCTTGTTCTCGGCGACGTCGTTCGGGACGGTGCTGGTGCTCGGTGGTCCCCACTACGGGACGGTGGAGACCGAGATCTACCTGCAGACCACCCAGTTCCTCAACCTGCGTGCCGCGGCGGTGCTGTCGGTGACACAGCTGGTGGTCGTCGCGGTGGTCCTGGCAGTGGCTGCACGTGCCCGTGCCGCCCAGGAGAGGGCGTTGCCCTTGGCCCACCCGGCACCGGAGGCGCCTGGATCCGCCGGTGGGGGTTGGCTGGCTGGTGCGCGTGCGGCGGCGGTGACGACGGGGGTCGTGATGGGACTGCTGGCGACACCCCTGGTGGCACTGGTGGTGCGGTCGTTGCGGGTGGGCGACCGGTGGGGGCTGGACCACTACGCGGCTCTGGGCCACGAGGTCCCTGGGCTGGGGGCGAGCCCGCTCGACGCGGCGGTGACGTCGGTGAGGGTCGCCGTGGACGCCACGTGGATCTCGCTGCTCGTCGGCGCCCTGCTCGCCCTGGTGCTGTCGCGGCGCCCGCGCCGCCGCACCGCCCGGCGTCTGCTGTCGGGGTTCGACGCCCTGGTCATGTTGCCCCTGGGGGTCTCGGCGGTGACTGTCGGGTTCGGGCTGCTGGTGTCCATGCACCACCCGTTCGGTCTGGACGTGGACCTGCGCGTCCACCCGATGCTCGTCCCTGCCGCACAGGCGGCGGTCGCGGTGCCGTTGGTGGTGCGGATGGTCCTTCCGGTGCTGCGTGCTGTCGACCCGCGCCAGCGTGAGGTCGCCGCGACCTTGGGGGCGTCGCCGCGACGGGTCCTGGCCACGGTGGACGCCCCGGCTGGGCTGCGTGCTGCCGGTCTTGCCGCCGGGTTCGCTTTCGCGGTGTCGCTGGGCGCGTTCGGGGCGACGTCGTTCTTGGTCCGGCCCGACCAGCTGACGTTGCCTGTGATGGTGTTCCGGCTCCTGGGCCGTCCTGGTGCGCAGTCGTCGGGGCAGGCACTGGCGGCAGCGGTGCTCCTGGCGGTGGTGTCGGCGACAGTGGTGGCAGGTTTCGAACGTCTGCGGACGGGACCGACGCGAGGTGAGCTATGAGCAGGTCAGGGTTGGGTGTCCATGGCGCGACCGTGCGCTACGGCGCGGTCACTGCGGTCGATGACGTGTCGCTGTCGGTCCCGCAGGGGCAGGTGCTGGCGCTGCTGGGGCCCTCAGGGTGCGGCAAGTCGTCGTTGCTGCGTGCCGTGGCCGGGCTCGAACCGCTGGCCGCAGGCGCTGTGACCTGGGACGACGAGGACCTGGCAGGTGTGGCCGTCCACCAGCGCGGCTTTGGCCTGCTCTTCCAGGACGGCCAGCTGTTCGCCCACCGTGACGTGGCAGGCAACGTCGGGTACGGGGTGGAGCGGGGGTGGGGACGGCTGCGCCAGCGTCGGCGCGACCGTGCCGACCGGGTCGCCGAGCTGCTCGACCTCGTCGGGCTTCCCGGCACCGGGCACCGCGACGTGGCGTCGCTGTCGGGTGGGCAGCGCCAACGTGTCGCCCTGGCCCGTTCGTTGGCCCCGCGCCCGAGGTTGCTGCTGCTCGACGAACCGTTGTCTGCCCTCGACAGGGAGCTGCGCGAACGTCTCGCCGACGACCTGCGTGACGTGCTGACCACCACCGGTGCCACCGCGGTGTTCGTCACCCACGACCAGGACGAGGCGTTCGCCGTGGCTGACCAGGTCGCAGTCATGGCTGACGGACGCGTCTTGCAGGTCAACGCCCCTGACCAGCTGTGGAGGTCCCCCGCCTCACGCCAGGTCGCCACGTTCTTGGGCTATGAGGCGTTCGTGGCCGCCGACGCCCCAGCGGCCAGGTTCTTCGACGTCCCGGGCACCGGTGACCTCGCCTTGGCCCCTGGTGCCCTGGTGCTCGACCCCGACGGTCCCTTGCACGGACAGGTCGTGCGCACCGCCCACCGGCGTGGCCGCACCGAGGTGACAGTTGTTGTGGAAGGAATCGGTGCGGTCACCGCGTGGGCACGCTCGACCCCGGTGGGAGACACCGCCTTGCGGGTGAACCCTGAAGCAGTCACTCACATGACGCCTCATCGGACGTTTACCCTCTAGCCCTGGCCCGGCACTGGGCGTAGGGTCACTGGTGAGGGCGAGGTGAATGGGATGACGCTGGATAGACGCCGCATCCAAACGCTGGACCTGGCGGCTGACTCAGATACGGCCTGGGCGTACTTGCGCCGTCCAGAGCTGATACGGCGCTGGTACTCCTACGACCATGATGGTCTGTCTGCCGAGATCGACGAGGTCTTCGGCACGACGGTGCGCACCCTGGCTGACGGGTTGCGCCGTGAGCTGGAGTGGCCGGACGGGACAGCCGTGGTGCTGTCGCCGACCGGTGACTCGCACCGCACGACCGTCACGGTCGAACGACCCAGCCACGACGGGATGTCGCACTTCGACGGAGTGCGCGACCCGGCGGACGAACGGTGGATCGCTGACGTCCACCAGCTGGAGTTCGCGCTGGCTGTGCACCCAGAGACGGACCGCCGCACCTGGTCGGCTGTCGGTCTGGACGCTGGTCCGCGTAACGACCGGCTGCTGGACCGCGTGGGTCTGCACGGTGTGCACGGGCTGCCGGTGCACGGACACACCGAGACGGTGCGTCCCGACGGCGTGCACGTCGGCGGTCGGCTCGAGTACCGCACCGACCTGCAGTTCGGCCTGCGCCTGCACGGGCAGTCCGACGCGCTGCTCGTCGTGCTGGAGCGTCCGTCGGTGGCGCACGAGGCCAACGACCAGCTCGATGTCGTGCTGTCGACCTACGGTCTTGACGACGACGAGTTCGCCACGGTCTGTGCCCGCTGGGACGCCTGGTGGGGCGTGTCGGCATCTACACGCCGCAGCGCGTAGTCGCCGGTCGGTACCTACCGCCACGCGTGGCCGCAGGTCGCGCGCACCGTCACAAGCAGTCCAGACGCGCCCTTTTTCGGTGCTGTGCGCGCGTCGGACTTTCCGCGTTGCGTGATCGGCACGATCAGGCAGGGTGGACGACGTGGACCTGGCAACAGCACGTCGAAGTGTGTGGCACCTGCGGCACAGCGGGATCGACGGCCTGCGCCAGCACCGGCAGCGGGTACGTCGGGCTGGCCAGGTTCGTGCGGTGGGCGAAGCACGCACGGTGCTCACACGACGCGACCTGAGCTTCGCGCCATGGCCGCTGCCACCGTCGCCAGCACGGCGCGAGGGTCTGCGGGTCGCGGTGATCCTCGACGACTTCTCCCGTCTGGCGTTCGGGTACGAGTGGACCCAGGTGGAGCTGACCCCGCAACGGTGGGCACAGCAGGTCGCCGACGGGGTGGACCTGCTGTTCGTAGAGTCCGCGTGGAGGGGTAACGGCGGGCAGTGGCGCGGCCACCTGATCGGGCCCAACGCACCCAGCCCTGCGCTGCTCGAGCTTGTCGCCTGGTGCAAGGCACATATGGTCCCGACGGTCTTCTGGAACAAAGAAGACCCCGTGCACCACGAAGGGTTCCTCGCCACGGCCATGCTGTTCAACCATGTCCTGACCACCGACGGGGACTTGGTCGACACCTACAGGACCGCGCTCGGCCACAACCGGGTCGGTACGTTGCCGTTCGCCGCGCAACCGGCGATCCACCACCCGGTGCGCACCGGCACAGACCACGCCAGCCGGGACCTGGCGTTCGCTGGGACCTACTACGGCCACCGGTACGCCGAACGCGCCGAACAGGTGCAGATGCTGGTCGGTGCCGCCGCCAAGGCAGGGGCGACCATGGAGCACGGGCTGGAGATCTTCTCGCGCAGGTTCGGCTCCGACCACCGTTACGAGTTCCCGGCACCGTTGGACGCCCATGTCGTCGGGTCGTTGGACTACCGGTCGATGCTGTCGGCCTACCGGGCGTACAAGGTCTTCCTCAACGTCAACACCGTGGTCGGCTCGGCGACGATGTGCGCACGCCGGGTGTTCGAGATCGCCGCGAGCGGCGCGACGGTGGTCTCCACCCCCAGCCCGGCGATCACCTCGATGTTCAGCCCCTACGAGGTCGTCCAGGTTGCCGAACCCGCCCAGGCAGAGTCGACGCTACGTGCCCTGGTGGCCAACCGTGAGCTGCGCGATCGGATGACCCACCGGGCGCAACGGCAGATCTGGGCGGCGCACACCTACTCGCACCGCGCCGACCAGGTGCTCGACGCTGCCGGGATCGCCGGGCACCGCCTGACCGCTGGTCCCCGTGCCGTGAGCGTGCTGGTCTCGTCCAACCGGCCGCACCGGCTCGACGCGGTGCTGGCCACGGCCTGTGCCCAGCGCAACGTCGCTGTCCAGCTGGTGTTCGTCGCCCACGGCTGGGACGCCGACACCGACGCGCTGCGCCGGGCCGCCAAGGACGGCGGGCTGGCCGAGGCTGTGGTGCTGCACGCTGACGAGGACGTGTCCCTCGGCGAGTGCCTGAACCGGGCGGTCGGTGCTGCTGACGCGCCTGTCGTGGCCAGGATCGACGACGACGACGTGTACGGCGAGCACTACCTGTTCGACCAGCTTGCGGCACTGGAGTACTCCGGGGCAGACGTGGTCGGCAAGCACGCCCACTTCGTGTACCTGACGGGTGCTGACGTCTTGGCGCTGCGGTTCGCCGAGCACGAGCACCGGTTCAGCCATTTCGTGGCTGGTCCGACGATCGTCGCGCGTCGTGACACCGCCGCGGACGTCGGCTTCCCCCCGCTGCCCCGCGGTGAGGACACCGGTTTCTTGTCAGCGGTGCTGTCCGGCGGCGGCACGGTCTACTCGTCCGACCGGTTCGGTTTCGTCCACGTCCGCACCGACGACACCACCGCCCACACCTGGACTCCCGCGGACGCCGAGGTCCTCGCCACCTGCCAGGTACAAGGCTTCGGCCAGGTCTTAGACCACGCTCTGGTCTAGGACGTGCGCCAGCGAGGCGCGTACGGGGCGTGCGGACGACAGTCGCAGCAGCGCTGCGGGGCGAGGATCGACAACGCCGCGAGCGTGCGTGCCGGGCGCGCCGCAGCGCGCAGGGACTTTCGCAACACGGCCTAGACCACGCTTTCGTCCAGACCCCGCAAGGTCTTCAGCGCGTCGCGTTCGGTGACAGTCGCCTGGGCCGCCCACGTCTGCGCTCGCTGCCCAGTCCACTCGACCATCGTCGCAGCCGATGCGGCTGCGGCCTGGCCAGCCGCCGCAGCAGCCAACACGGGACCGATCAGGAACGAGCACACCGGCCCCATAGCATCAGGAGCCAAAGGAGCCTGGTTGGCAGCAGCGGCAACACCCCGCACATCAGTGGCGACCTGTCCCAGCCGGTACGCGTGACGCCCGAGCGCCTGAGCATCGACAGCGATCCGCTCAGCCACAGCACCACCCCCTCCCACACCAGCATGGACAACCCCCGACCACTGTAGACGACCCACACCTCACACGTCAGGCCAAACGTACCCCGCCGTACCCAAGACCCCTTCCCACCACCACCCCACACACCAGCACCACCGTCAGGCCGATGTCCGGCGCAGCCGGACGAGCCGTCCCAAGACCTCCCCCCACCGGGTGGCGAGGCCTGCACCAGCGGGTCGGGGTGGCTGTCCGGCACGCTGGCATCGGGTTTGGCGGGAAGACCGGCGACAGCCGGTCGGGGGACTGCGTGCCGGACAGCCACCCCGACCCGCGACCCAACCCAACCAACCCCCACCCCCACCCGCGACCCACCCCAGCCACAACAACCCACCGAGACACCCGGCTCCCAAAATTTTTGTGGATTTCCGCAGGGTGGTCGTGACCTATTGACGGTGGCCAGCTCCGCAGTCATGTGACGTGTTGGTACCCCAAGGGTGTCCATCGCCTATCACTGGTGGCGCAGCGGCCAGACAAGGCTCTTGTGAGGGGCCCGGAGATGGTTTCGCCTTCTCGACGGACAGGGCATGATGTCCCCGTGAGATCTGGCAATGACGCCAACGCGCGCGGTGAACTGGAGCGATCCATCGCACGTCAGGCCCGGGCCCACCGCGTGGCGGCTGGGCTGTCGGTGGCCGAGGCTGCCTCCCGTGTCGGTGTGTCCAAGGCAATGCTGTCGAAGATCGAGAATGCGCAGACGTCGTGTTCGCTGACCACGTTGGCCCGCCTCGCCACTGGATTAGACGTGCCGGTCACCGCGTTGCTGCGGGGTGTCGACCTCGAGCGTGAAGCGGTATACGTGCCGGCAGGGCACGGGGCTCGCACTATCATGCGCGACGCGAACTACGAGCTTCTCGGCACTCTGCGCGGCAAGCACCGGCGGATGGACCCGATACTGGTCACCTTGAGCAACGCACCAGAGACATACCCACAGTTCCAGCACCCGGGCACCGAGCTGCTCTACATGCTGGAAGGCACGATGGTCTACACGCACAGCGAGTCGAGCTACACCCTGCGTCCCGGCGACGCCCTGCAGTTCGACGGCGAGGTGCCCCACGGCCCCGAAGAGGTGGTCCGCCTGCCGTGCCGCTTCTTGTCGGTGACTGCCTACGGCGACCACGGCCACGAACCTGGTGGTCCGTTCGCCGACGCCCAGCCCAGCCCTCCAGGTCCGTCCCCGTTCGGTCCGTCCTAAGGCGTGTCTCCTAACCCCCCGCACGCCGCGACGTGCCACGATGGTGGGGTGGATGGGCTGGTAGCGACCCTTCGTGCCGCCGGTTGCGTGTTCGCCGAGGACGAGGCCGCGTTGTTACGTGCGCACGCTGGCGACCAGCTCGACCAGTGGACCGCACGACGTGTGGCTGGCGAACCGCTGGAGCAGGTCCTGGGCTGGGCGGCGTTCTGCGGCCTGCGCCTGGTGGTGGCACCAGGTGTGTTCGTGCCCCGTACGCGCACCGGTGCGGTCGTCGGCGCTGCGGCACCAACCCTGCGCCCAGGTGATCTCGTGGTGGACCTGTGCTGCGGGACAGGGGCTGTCGGGGCGGCGCTGGCCGCAGCAGTCCCGGGGATCGTCGTCCACGCCACCGATATCGACCCAGCCGCGGTGGCGTGCGCCCGCACCAACCTGGGCCCGTGCGGTGTCGTGCACCTCGGGGACCTGGACGCACCGCTGCCGTCGGCCCTGCGCGGGCGTGTTGCCGCACTCGTGGCCAACGTTCCCCACGTGCCCACCGACCGGCTGGCCACGATACCCCGCGAAGCGCGTCTGTACGAGCCTCGTGCTGCTCTCGACGGCGGTCGTGACGGCCTGGACGTGGCTCGCCGTGTGGTTGGGGCGGCTCGGCGCTGGTTACGCCCCGGCGGCACCCTCGCCATGGAGGCCAGCACCGCCCAGGCCCCTGTGCTCGCCCAGGTCTTCGCCGCTCACGGCCTGGACCCCCGGACCATCGACGACCCGACGTGCGAAGCCACCGTAGTCATGGGGGCGGCGGTCGTCGGGGGTGGCGGGGCGGCGAACGTGTGATGACGCCCGGCCGCACGGGTCCGGGCCGGTAGGATTCGGCGGTTGGTACGACCAAGGAGACATATGCAGCACCGTCCAGCACAGCACGGGGGCAGCCAGGCCAAGATCGACTTCGGGCAGCGGCCCATGCTGGTGTTCTGGGAGACGACACGGGCCTGCCCGGTCGCGTGCCGGCACTGCCGCGCCTCGGCGTTGACCGAACCGCTGCCCGGTGAGCTGACCAGCGCCGAGGGGCACGACCTCATCGAGCAGGTCGCGGGCTTCGGGCGGCCGTACCCGATCTTGGTGCTCACCGGCGGGGACTGCATGATGCGTCACGACCTGTTCGAGCTCGTCGAGCACTCCACGTCCCTGGGGATGCCCACAGCCTTGTCGCCGGCGGTGACACCGCTGCTGACCGACGAGGTGATCGCCAAGATCGCCGCCAGCGGGGTGCGTGCGGTGTCGATCTCCCTGGACGGGGCGAGCCCGGCGGTCCACGAGGACGTGCGCCAGCTGCCCGGGCATTTCGCCGACACGATCGACACGATCGCCAAGTTCCACGATGTCGGGGTGGATGTGCAGGTCAACACGACTGTCATGCAGCAGAACCTCGACGAGCTGGCTGATGTGGTCAAAGTCATCACTGACGCGGGCGCCGATATCTGGGAAGTGTTCTTCCTCGTGCACGTCGGACGGGGTTCCATCATGGGCGCCGTCTCCCCGCAGGAGGCCGAAGACGTGTGCCACCTGCTGTGGGACGCTTCCCAGTACGGGATGATCGTGCGCACTGTCGAGGCGCCGTTCTTCCGCCGGGTCGTCCACCAGCGCCGCGCAGGCGGTCCAGCCCCCGAGACTGCGAACTACCGCAGGCTCCACGACCGCCTGGTCGGCCTCATGGGCGAACCCACCGCGCAGCCCAGCGCGCACACCTCGGCCACACGTGACGGCAAAGGTATCGTCTTCGTCTCCTACGACGGCCAGGTCAACCCCGCCGGGTTCCTCCCGCTGGACCTGGGGTCGGTGCGTGACCGGCCCCTGGCCGAGCTGTACCGCGACGACGAGACCCTGCGCCGGATCCGCGCCGCCGATTTCTCCGGCAAGTGCGGGCGCTGCGAGTTCGCCGACCTGTGCGGCGGTTCGCGGGCCCGTGCGTTCGCCGCCACCGGCGACCCTCTCGCCGACGACCCTGCCTGCGTCTGGCAGCCCGCCAGCACCTGACACCCGGACGCCTGGGGCACGGTGGTGGGCGACCCGTACCGCGCGCTGACTCCGCCACCCACAGGTGGTTCGGTGACCAGGACACCTGACATCCACACCCCGGCGCCGTGTGTCCGACCCCTGGTTGTCGTGCGAATGTTACGCAAAACCGGCTCATTGACGTCGGCGGGAGGGGTATGGTCTCTGGTGGATTCTCCACGAGGGGCATGACAAGTGCGACAACTGGCTGGCACAACCCACGGTGCGACCCGCCGTGCGGTGCAGGTGGCCCTCACCCTTGTCGCGCTCGCGGCCACCGCGCTCGTCAGCGGTTGCTCCAGCACCCCAGACCCGGGCCCAGCCGCCCAGAAACTCGCTGAAGCGCTGGCGTCGGGCACTTTGTCCGACGCTGCGTGGGCCGACTCGGCACCGGCGGACCAGCTGTGGAGCCAGACGTTCGACCAGATGGGCGAGAAGAAACCGACGGTGAAGGTCACCAAGACGGTGCGGACCGAGAACACCGCAGCGGTGACCTTGGACTGGGCCTGGGCGCTGGGGACCCCGCCGGTCACCTGGTCGTACACCACGTCGGCGACACTCACCTTGACCGACAGCAAGTGGCTGGCCCGGTGGAGCCCGAACATGTTGGCCCCGAGCCTGGTCGCTGGGGAGAAGCTCGTCGTCGACCGCACCCAGGCCAACCGCGGGAACATTCTCGGCGCCGGGGACCAGGTGCTCGTCGAACCCCGTGAGGTCGTGCGGATCGGTATCGACAAGACCTACGTCGACGAACCCGGGCTGGACGCGGCGGCACGTGCCCTCGCCGAGGCCGTCGGTATCGACCCGCAGGTCTACGCCGACCGTGTCGCAGCCGCCGGGCCCAAAGGCTTCGTCGAAGCCATCGTCGTACGTCCCACCGACCCGGACTACGACGTCGATGGGCTCGCCAGGCTGAACGGGGTGCGTCTGGTGGAGGACAGGGTGCCGCTGGCCCCCTACGCGGCCTTCGCCCGGCCGGTGCTCGGACGGGCCGCGACGGCGACCGCCGAGCTGGTCGAGGCTTCCGACGGCGCTATCGCCGCTGGTGACACCACCGGTATGAGCGGGTTGCAGCGCCAGTACGACGAGATGCTGCGCGGTACTCCAGGCTGGGAGGTCCGGGGGGTGCGTCCCGACGGGATCCGGCGTGTGCTGTTCCACGCCGACCCGGTCCCCGGCGAGGACCTGCGCACGACGATCGACCTGACCATGCAGCAGACCGCCGAGTCCTTGCTGCAAGACGTCGAACCGGCGGCGGCGATCGTCGCGGTCCGTCCTTCGACTGGCGAGATCGTCGTGGTCGCCTCAGGCCCTGGCGGGGGTGGGCTGTCCACCGCGACCGTCGGGCAGTATGCGCCCGGTTCGACGTTCAAGATCGTCAGCGCCTTGGCGCTGCTGCGCGCCGGGTACACCCCCGACCAGACCGTCACCTGCCCAGAGTCGGCCACTGTCGGCGGCAAACCGTTCCACAACGTCCCCGGCTACCCGGCGGGCGCCACTGGTTCGGTGTCGTTCACCACGGCTTTCGCCCACTCCTGCAACACGGCGTTCGTCGGCGGGGCTGGCAAGGTCACCGACACAGACCTGGGTGTGGCCGCCCGGTCTCTGGGCCTGGACCCGGCGTCCGGGGCGGGTTTCGGTGCCTTCTTGGGGTCGGTGCCCGACGGTAACGACGCGGCCAGCCATGCGGCGGCGATGATCGGCCAGGGCAAGGTCCTGGCCTCCCCGCTGGGTATGGCGACCGTCATGGCCTCAGCAGCCGGCGGCAAGACCGTCACCCCGCGGATCGTCGCGGATGTCGCCGCAGTGCCGACGTCGAACCCGACGACCACCGGCCCGGTCCTCAAACCCCTGACCGCCTCTGAGGCCGAAGCCTTGCAGGTGCTCTTGCACGCGGTGGTCACCGACGGGACCGCGGCCACCGTGCTGGCACCGGTGCTGACCGACGACCTGTTCGCCAAGACCGGCACCGCCGAGTTCGACAACGGCGGGACAACGGACACCCGCGCGTGGATCGTCGCGTCGCAAGGTGACCTGGCAGTCGCGGTGTTCGTCGAAGTCGGCGGCCACGGCGCCGAGACGGCCGGCCCGATCATGGTCGACTTCTTGCGGTCGGTCCGTTAGGGCGTGTCGGGTTCGTCCTCGTCTGCCGGTTTCCTGCGTGGTCAGACCAGGTGAACAAACCGCAGGGTCCTGCCGCCGGGGCATCGACGCTCGCTACCCTCACAGTGTCAGACGACAAGGGCAAACCCTCCGCGAGGAGGAGACGCAAAGCCACGGGACCCACGCGGTCAGCCGGGCTGCCGAACAGACAAGGATTCCGATGGAACCGCCTCCCACCACCGAATCCCTCCCTGCCGCGCGCGTGCAGTCGTGGCTGTCGATCGCCTCCCGCCTGGACGCTGGCAAACAGGTCCCCGCCCAGCGCCTGGCCGCATAGCCAGCGCGTACACGACGCCGACGACCAGCGGCGACGTGCACACGACCAGGCCGCGGCCGCACTGTTGCGCCGAGGCGGTCAGGACACGGTGTCTTCGAGCCTGTCCTGCGGGCGATATCCTCAGGTTCCAACAGCTGCGGGGTCGACCCGCCGACGACCGGTAACAGGAGGAAAGCTCGCCGCGCCCGGCCTGGCCCCCGCCTCACGAGGCAGACCCCAGGCGGCGCCTGTGGTGCGGCAGCACCCGGACCGCAACCAGCTGACCAGCGCGGCGCCCAGCCGATGTATGTCTTGACGCCCCGCCCCGCCCGAACAGCGGCCCTCGCGGCCAGGAGTAGACACAGATGAGATTCAAACGCCGTGGGATGAGGTGGATGCGCATCCTCCACATCATCTCCACCGGCATCTGGTTCGGGGCGACGGTGGCTGTGCTCGCCTTGGGCGTCCAGGGGTTCTTCGCCTCGCACGACGATTTCGTCGCCATCGCCGCGACCATGACGATGCTGTCGTGGGTGGCGCTGGCCTCGATGGCTGTGTTCACTCTCGGCCAGGCGGTCGTCTACGGCCTGTGGACGCAGTGGGGGTTCTTCAAGCACCGGTGGGTGCTGTGGAAATGGGTCTGCGTCGCCGTGCTCGTCGTGCTTATCGGGGCTGGTCTCGTCGTGCTGTCGGCTGCCGCGGACAAAGCCCGTGCCGGTACTTTCGTCGGCGGTCTCACCGACGGTGGGGCTTTCCTGGCACTCATGGCAGCGCAGGTCGCTGCCTTGCTCGTGTCGATCTGGCTGTCGGTGTACAAACCCGGCAAGGCCCCGCCATCCGCCCGCCCTGCGCGCGTCCCACAAGACTCCCAGGCCCGGCCTGCCGCCCGCCAGCCCCGCACACCTCCCAGCACACCTGACACCGCTGGTCCCGGTGGCGTCTCCCCAGCGCCACAGGCCGCGCGGCTGGCGGACCTGCAAGCCCAGCTCACCGAGGCCCGCACGACGCACGCAGCACAGCTCGACGAGCTGCAGACCCAGCTCGCCGAAGCCCTGGCCGCGCGCGAGGACGCCATGGACCAGATCGCCGCAGCCATGGCTGAGCTCGCCACATCCACCGGACCGCTCACCCCCGCCACCCTGGCAGCGACGGCCCCGCTCGCTCCCAGCCGCGCACCGTCCAGCCGTGCTCCAGCCGCGCCCACCAGCCCGGCACCCACCGCAGCACCACCGGCCCCAGCACCAGCCGACGAGACCCCCCGGCCGATCTGGTTGGATCCCGACGACCAACCCCTGTGCAACGACTGCGGCACCTGCTACCAAGAGCTCCCAGGTCTGTTCGAGAGGACGACGATCCTCGTCGACGGTTCCGCCGAAGTCGTCGCCCGCCTCAAACCCGGTGCCCTCGACGGCCTGGAGATCACATCTGACCTGGCTAGACGTATCGCCCGCGTCAAAGACACCTGCGACTCAGAGATCATCCACTGACGCGGATCCACCCCGCAGTGGTGCACCAGGGCTCTCGGCTCACCAGCGAGACGGTGGGGACGGTTCCTCAGTCTTGCTCGCTGCGCCGTTACGGCGCAGCTGGCAAGACAGCAGGAACCGTCCCCACCGTCTCGCCCCCACCGTCTCGCCCCCACCGTCTCGCCCCCACCGTCTCGCCCCCACCGTCTCGCCCCC
>WRET01000001.1 GCA_009779195.1 Micrococcales bacterium | reverse complement strand
TGCGAGCGTGGCGTGTCCGGTGCGTGCGCTGGCAAGGCGGAGGAGGAGAGCAGCACTGGAGGTGCTGCCGACGACGACAACGCCGCCAGCGTGCGTGCCGGGCGCGCCACGGCGTGCGGGGGGATAAGAGACACGCCCTAGGGCCGGGTGTACTCGGCGACGACCGATCCTGTGGCCGCGGCGACCATCCCCAGACCACGGGCGAGGCTGCGGCGCCCACGAGCGTGGTGCTCGAGCGAGCCGGTGGCACGCCCGACGGCTGCGCGGGCCGCTCCGGCGACGACACGCACCGACCCACGGCCGAGTCCCTTGGCCCGTGCCCACCAGCGCTGCGGCCCTGCGTGCGCCAGGCTCACCTCCACCCGCACACCAGAATTGCCCGAGCGGCGGGCGCGGGCCAGGACCCAGGCGCGGGTCAGGCGCGAGGCGGGAACCCGGTCGACGACGACCGCCTCGTCGCACCACACCATCGGCACACCGCGGCGGTGCAGCGTCCGGGTGAACATCGTGTCCGAACCACCGGTGAGGCCGAACGCCTCGTCGAACCGCACGTCGGAAGGTATCTGGGCCAGGTCCAGCAGGAGGTTGTTGGTCGCGGCCACGTCGATCGGCGTGCCGGTGGCCAGGCGCCGACGGTCGAAGAACCGGCCTGCGGCCAGCCAGGCGTCCGGCTCGGCGTCGAACGCCGAGACCACCGCGCCGGCGACCGCACCGGCCCCGGTGTGCTCGTGGGTGCCCAGCAGGGCAACCAACCAGCCTGGCTGCGGGTGCTCGTCGTCGTCGACGAAGACGAGCACCGCGGCGTCCGCGCTGTCGTCCAGGGCCCGGTTACGTCCAGCAGCGATACCGGGGTGGGGTTCGTGGACGTACCGCACCCGGTCGTCGCCCAGACCCGCGACCGTCGCACCGGCTGACCCGTCCGGGTCGTTGTCGACCACGAGCAACCGGGCAGGGCCCGCCACTGTGGCCAGCTCGGCCGCGAACGCCGGGACAGCGCGCACCAGGTCGTCGGGACGCTGGTAGGTGAGCATCGCCACGACGACCAGACCTTGTGCCTGCGACACCGTGTCCCTCCCTTGTCTGTGCTGGTCCACTGTGGCACGTCCACCACCGCTTCGGCTGCCAGAGCAGTAATCTGCAGGGGTGAGCCGTCTCGTGGTCGCGCACCCGTCGCCGGACCTGTACGGGTCGGACCTGCAGATGCTGGAGTCGGTGGCCGCGCTGGTCGCCGACGGCTGGGAAGTCACCGTCGTCTTGCCAGGCGACGGGCCGTTGGCACCCAAGGCGGCAGCGACCGGGGCGCAGGTACGGCTCGCGAGGTTTCCCGTGCTGCGCAAGGCCTTGCTCCACCCTGCGCGGCTCGTCGGTTTTGCGCTGGAGGCCCTGCGCGCGGTGTTGGCGGCACGGCGGTGGTTGCGCCACGAGCAGGTGGACGTGCTGTACGTCAACACCTTGACCTTGCCGGTGTGGGTGCTCGCCGGACGCCTGGCGGGCACCAAAGTGCTCGTCCACGTCCACGAGGCCGAGGACGACGCCCCGGTGGTGCTACGCGCTGCGCTGACCGCGCCGCTGCTGCTCGCGCACACGGTGGTCGCCAACTCCCGTGCCGCCGCCGCCGCCCTGGCCCGGCCGTTCGCCATGCTGGCCCGCCGCACCCAGGTGGTCTACAACGGGGTCGCCGGGCCCCCCGAGCCGCCCTCCCCCCCGCTGCGTACTGACCCTTTGCGTCTGCTGCTCGTGGGCCGGCTGTCCCCACGCAAAGGCACTGACGTGGCGCTCGAAGCCGTGGCCCAGCTGGTCGCCGACGGCCGTGACGTGGTGCTGGACCTGGCGGGAACGGCGTTCACCGGGTACGAGTGGTTCGCCGACCAGCTGGCTGAGCGTGCTGGCGCCCAGGACCTGGCTGGTCGTGTGAACCTGCGCGGGTACGTGTCGGACCGGTGGGCGGCCCTGGCAGCCGCCGACGTGGTGCTCGTCCCCTCACGGGTCGAACCCTTCGGCAACACCGCGGTGGAGGCGATGCTCGCGGCCCGGCCTGTCGTGGTGTCCGCGACACAAGGCCTGGTCGAGATCGTCACCGACGGCGCCACCGGGCTGCGTGTGCCCCCCGACGACCCCACCGCTCTGGCCGCAGCGGTCGCCCGCCTCGCCGACGACCACGAGCTGGCCACCCACCTGGCCACCAGAGGCCGCGAAGAAGCCCTGCACCGGTTCGGTGTCGCACGCTACGCCGACGACCTGACGACCGCGGTCCGCACACTCGCCGAGGCCTAGGTGCGGTTGACGGCGACGATGTCGCCGGGTCTCCACACGGTGCCGTCCCAGGTGACCCAACGGTTGTCGGCGAGCGAGACGACCCCGTGCGACTCCGGCGAGATGGTGATCGCGCAGTTGTACGTCGATGTGCGGGTGAAGCGGTTGGAGCGCAGCGTGGTCCCGCTCAACGGACCTTTGCCCTTGTCGGCCAGGTTGAACGAGCAGCCGCCGCCGCTGACGAGGTTGTTGTCCACCACGAGCGTGCCGACCGCACCCATGTCTTGGGTGACCTGGATGGCTGCGTTGTGCGACGACTCCATCGTGTTCTGCGACAACGTGATGTTGTTGCCGCGCTGGATCTGGACGTTGTCGTCGTGCGTCGCCTGGCCACCCTGCGCGGGGTCGTTGAGGTAGTGCAGGTTGGAGTGCAGCCACGACTGGCGGATGGTGACGTTGTCGCCAATGATCTTCACCGAGTCGACCACGGTGTGGATGTTGACCCGCTCGAGAGTGAAGTTCTGGCCGATGACACCGTCGATAAACACCGAAGGTTCCTTGGCGTAGATCTCGGTGTTGGACACTGCCACCGAACCAGAGGTCGCCACGAAGAGCAGGGCGGTGGACGAGGAGACCTGCCGACCGGTGATGAGGCAGTTCTTGATCGTGACGTTCTTGCCCTCGACCCGCACCAGGCCGCGGATGTCCAGAGCCTCGAGCACAGTGCCGTTGCCGACGACGGTCATCGTGTTGCCCGACCACACGGTCCCTGGCGGGGTGCTGCCCGAACCGTTGACGACCCGCAGCTGCGTACCTGCTGGCACACCGGTGTTCGACTTGGAGGGCCAGCCTCCACCAGGACCTTGCGCAGGCGGGGTCGTCTCCTCCTCCTCCTCCGCGGTGGCGGTGGTCGACGAGGTCGACGGTTCCTGCGAGGACTCCTCCTGAGACGGCGATGACGGCCCCGACGGCGCGGGACCTGTCGCGCCCCTCCCCGCCTCGACGTACCCCACGAGGTTCAACGTCACCTGGACCAGGCCCGCGCTGGAGTGCACGGTGACCAGGCGGTCCAGGTCGGTCAGGTCGACCGTCGTGGTGAACGAAGCGGACTTGACCGGGGACGACGCGGTACGTCTGCACTGGTCGGTGATCACCGGCCCAGCACACACCGTCACCCGGGTGGGGTGAGAGGCACGGGACACGACGACGTCGAACGTGGCGCGCGAGACGTTCTCGGGCAGCGCGTCGACCTTCAAGGTCACGACACCACCGGGCGAGACCCACCGTGTCTGCAGCCAGCCGTCCACCGCTGCGCTGGTCGCAGGTGCGGCGACAGCTGCCGACAGCACGAGCGTCACGAGGCTCACAGACGCGGTCACGGCAACGGCCAGGACCCGTCGTCGCCCCGGCGGCTGTCTCACGTCCCCTCCTTGCTCACGGCTGGCAGAGCTCGCACCTCCCGGAACCAGCGCACCAACGCCGCGGCCAAGAACAGCATCGTCGCTGCGACGACCAGGGTATATCCGACAGCGAACGCTCCGGTAGCCCCCCAAGCAAAGAACAACAAGCACAAAATCCCATAATCAGTGGGAACCACCAGCACAGAACGCAACCACGGTGCCCTTCCGCCAACCGCGGCCTTGGACACCACTCCACGCGAACGGCGTAACTGTTCGGTCAAGATCATGGCGAAAAACAGCACCGAGGAAACCACGGCGTGCACGAGCGGCACGACGAGCCAGCACCGCTGGTGGGTGTCGAACCGGTACCAGCCGACCATGACCGCCAGCGGCAGGCTGACGACTTTCACCGAGTCGACCACGTGGTCCAGCCACTCCCCGCCGGGCCCACCGGTCTTGGTCAGCCGTGCCACCTGCCCGTCGGCCGAGTCGAAGGCGTACCCGACCACCAGCGCCAGACCTACGAGGATGCCTGACCACCACGACGGTGCCACCAGCACCAGCGCCGCGATCGCGGTGAACGTGAACACCGCCGACACGCCGGTCACCTGGTTGGGTGTGAGACCGGCACGTACCGCCCCGGCAGCCAGCAGCCGCCCCAGCCGACGGTTGACGAACCGCGAGTACGCCGGGGCGCTGCGTGCCGCCCCTTTTTGCGCTGCCCCCAGGGCCTGGTAGTTCTCCCGGTAGGTGCCGGTCATCGTGTCCCCGCCACCACGAACTCGCGTGACCGGCCACGGCGGCGGCGTCCTGAGCTGCCCGGGTGCAGCCGCCCGGCCGCCAGGTCCTGCGCGAGGATCTCGTACCTGGTGGCCACATCGTCCCACTCGTAGTCACCAGCGCGTATCACCAGGGCCTGACCGCGGGCCTTGGCCTGCTCGGTGTCGGCTTCGGCCTGCTCCAGCAGCGACACCAGCGACGCCGGTGCGTCGAAGTAGCGGCCGTCGTCGCGCAGCACCTCGCGGTTGAACGAGACGTCCCAGGCCAGCGTCGCTGTCCCGGCTCCTATCGCACGCAGCAGCGACGGGTTCGTCCCGCCGACAGAGTGCCCGTGCACGTAGGTCAAGGCGTTGGCGTAGAGCTGGTTGAGGACTGCCGAGTCCCACACCCCGCCCAGCAGGCGCACCCTCGGGTCCTGGGCGGCGTTGGCCACCGCTGCGGTGTAGGCCGTGGAGTACGGCGCCGACCCGACGACGACCAGCGGCAGCTGCGCCGAGCTGGCCACATACCCTTCGACAGCCTCCAGCACGTGGTTCTCCGGCTCGAACCGGGCGACGACCAGGTGGTACCCGTCGGGTACCAGGTCCATACCGGCCAGGGCGTCGCAACCGGGGTCGATGACCGGCGCACCGTAGGCGATATTCCGGGTGGGGGCGCCGAACTCTTCGGTGTAGTAGTCGGCGACACCTTGCGCGTCGGCGATGAGCGCGTCTGACCAGCGCACAGCCAGGGCCTCGGCGAGACGGTAGTAGCTGCGCCCGACCCGTCCCCACTTCGACCGGCGCCACTCCATCCCGTCGACGTGGGTGGCCACCGGGATGTGCGCGCGGCGCAACGCAGGCAGCATCAGGGCGTTGGCGGCGTTGAACACGAACGCCACGTCGGTGCGGTGGCGCACCAGGTGCCGCACCGACAGCGTGGTGTGGCTGAGGGTCTCCAACGAGCGCCGTCGCAGGGCAGGCAGGTGGACGAGGTCCATACCGTCGAAGCTGTCAGGCGCAAGCTCGTCGCCATGCCAGGTCCTGCAGTACACACGGACCTGGTATCCACGGTCGACAAGGCGACGGCCGACTTCTTCGACGGCCGTCTCGAACCCGCCATACCGTGCGGGCACCCCACGGGTGCCCACCATGGCGATGCTCAGGCGCGCTTGTGTCATCCGTCCCCCTGATGACGGTCTGGATAGGTGCGACGTGCAGTACCACACCCATCGGCCGAATACACGCTCTGCGCAAGTAACTTGCGGCGACTGGTGTCCTGGTGCGCCAGGGGTGGCCTGGTCAATACGCTCCGCTGCCCTTGAACACAGCCCGGCCGGTCTTCCACAAGATCATCAGGTCCATCGACACCGACCAGTTGTCCACGTACCGCAGGTCGAGAGCGACCGAGGCGTCCCAGTCCAGGTCAGAGCGGCCCGAGACCTGCCACAGGCCAGTCAGGCCAGGACGTACGTGCAGGCGCCGCCCCACGTGGTCGGGGTACGCGGCGACCTCTTCCAGCAGCGGCGGCCGCGGCCCGACGAGCGACATGTCGCCTTTGACGATGTTCCACAGCTGCGGCAGCTCGTCGATCGAGGTCCGGCGCAAGACACGCCCGACAGGGGTGACGCGGGGGTCTGAACGCATCTTGAACAGCAGGCCAGCACCCTCGGAGGAGTCCATGAGCTTCTTCTTGCGTTCCTCGGCGTCGCGGTACATCGTGCGGATCTTCCACATGGTGAACGTCTTGCCGTCGAGCCCGACCCGGGTCTGGCGGAAGAACGGCCCACCTGCGGAGGTGACCATCACAGCGATGGCTGCCAACGCGATAGGCACAGCCGAGACGAGCAGCCCGACAGAGGCCAGGCACCGGTCCATGACGGATTTGGCCAGCAGACGCCGACGTGGCGCCTCGACCTCCACGTCCAGCAGGGACACCCCGGCCGCAGGGCGCAGCGTCAGGCGCGGACCAGCCACCTCGACAAGGTCAGGGGCGACGACGAGGTCGACTTTCGCGCGCCCCAACGCCCACGACAGGCGCCGCAGCGCGTCCCCAGAAAGCGACGACATCGACAGCACGACGACTTCGATGTGCTGGTCCACAGCGACCTGGACGATATCGGCCAGACCGCCGACCACCTCGATCCCGTTGACCCGCCCCAACGCCTCAGGGTCGGGCAGGCACGCAGCGGTCGGCTCGAAGCCGTGGTAAGGCGAGGCCCGCAGCTTGTCGACCAGCCGGACGACCTCGCCGACCCGTCCGACGACCAGCGTGGGCACCATAGCCTCACCGCGCTCACGGGCCCGGTGCAGACGGCGGCGCCGGCCGTGGCGGTCCGCCCAGCACAGCACCCACAGCAACGGCATACCGAAGAAGACCAACCGGCGCGGCACGTCGACCTGGTTGCGCAGGGTGTAGTCCACAGACATGAGCACCAGCCCGAGCAGCACGACCGCGCGCAAGGCCGCCTCGAACTCTGCGGGCGCCGAGCCCAGCGACTTACGCATGTACCCGCGGGACAGTGCGACGAACATGACGAACCCGGCACCGGTGACCAGCGTGAACACCAGGCAGAGCCGCCACCCGTACTGGAAGGTCATAGCCACCGAGACGACGCAGGCCAGCACGAAGTCTGACAGCACCGTCGAGCGCACGTAGCTGAAGGAGACAGCACGCCAACGCTGGCGGCCTTTGTCAGAGTCTTCTGCACGTGGGACGAACGGCTGGGACGAGGCCCAGGACCTGCGCGGTTCGCGTGACGGCGCACGCCGTTCGACAGTGGGCGTCGGTGGGTCGTCAGGGACGTACCCGGCGCCGTCGTCGTCTGCGACCAGCGCCATCGCGGACCTCCAGTGCTTGTCGAACGACAGAAGAGTAGTCCGAGGTTTTGCCCGCGAACCAGCCCCTCTGGCCTATTCACCCTTTTTGACCGGCTAGGGTCACTCTAGCGGAGCATGGAAGATCCGCTGAGTGGCGTCCAGCCCCAGGCGTACGAGCGTCTCGACAGCGTCGGCCGCACGGTCGACCACCCACCCCAGCTCACGGCGCTGCGCTGCGGGGAAGTCGCTGAGCACATAGTCTGCTGGGTCCTGGCGGCCGGGCGGACGCCCGATCCCCACACGGACCCGCAAGTAGTCCCGGGTTCCCAGGGCGCGGGAGATGTCTTTGAGGCCGTTGTGCCCCCCTTCGCCGCCACCACGTTTGACCCGCACGTCGGCGAAGGAGATGTCGAGCTCGTCGTGGACGACCACGAGGTTGTCGGCGGCGACCTGCAGGTACCGTGCGACCTGCCCCACAGCCCCACCGGACTCGTTCATGTACGTGGTCGTCTCGGCCAGCACCGCCGCCGGGCCGGGCACACCCCCTGGCAGCACCCCCAGACGCACCGACGCCGAGACCGCGCGGGGCCGTTGCCCGCCCGGCCCCGACGCGGGTGTCAGTGTGGCACCGGTGCGCCGGGCGAGCTCGTCGACCACCATATGGCCGACGTTGTGACGGTGTGCGGCGTAGCGCGGCCCTGGGTTGCCCAGGCCGACGACGAGCCACGGTCCGGTCATAGCCGTCCCCTACCCGCCAGCCAGCTCACTCCTCTTCGGCGGCCGGTGTTTCGCTCTCTTCGTCCTCGGCACCTTCGGTGGTCTCGGCCTCGACCGGCTCGGCGCTCGGTGTGGAGATCGTCACCACGATATGCGTCGGGTCGCTGACCAGCGTCGACCCCACCGGGAGCGTGACGTCGCCGGCACGGATGACCGTCCCGTCGCCCAGCCCGGTGATATCCAGCTCGACCGACGACGGCAGGTTGGTGGCCTCGGCCTCCAGCTGCAGGTCCTGGGTCTCGACCAGGTGGATCGTCCCGGGTGCCGACTCGCCGAGCACGCGCACAGGCACGTCCACGGCGATCTTCTCGCCGCGTTTGACGATCAGCAGGTCCACGTGCTCGATGACGTGCCGTACCGGCTCGACCTGCACGTCCTTGGCGATGGCCAGCGTCGTCTTGCCCGCCAGCTCGATCTCGAACAACGCGTTGGTCTTCTTCAGCGCCATCATCGTCTGGTGCCCCGGCAACGCCACGTGCACCGGGTCGGTCCCGTGCCCGTACAGCACCGCTGGGATCTGCTTGTCGCGCCGCAGCCGCCGAGCAGCCCCTTTGCCGAACTCGGTCCTGGGTGTCGCGGTCAGTGTCACATCAGCCATCACATGCTCCTAGCAGTCGAGGTCTTCAGCCGCCTCGACGCGGGACACCGCACGCATCACACCCAGTCGATCACGGAAGCGGACGGACCCGTCCAGCCTCCCTCGCCGAGGCACCCGCATACCGTACCAGCGCCGACCCACGACGGCGTACTCACGCGTTCCCGTCGAACAGCGAGGTCACCGAGCCGTCGTCGAAGACCTCGCGGATGGCGCGGGCGAGGGTGGGAGCGATGGACAAGACAGTGAGGGAGTCGAACCGGTGCTCGTCGGGGATGGGCAAGGTGTCGGTGATGACGACCTCGCGGGCACCGCACCCGGCCAGACGTTCGGTCGCAGGGTCAGACAGCACACCGTGGGTGGCCACGACGATGACGTCTTTGGCCCCGGCGGCCAGCAGCACCCGGACTGCCTCGACGATCGTCCCGCCGGTGTCGATCATGTCGTCGACGAGCACGCAGGTGCGCCCTTCCACGTCACCGACGACCCGGTTGGCCACCGCCTTGTTCGGGCTGCGCATGTCGCGCGTCTTGTGGACGAACGCCAGCGGTCCCCCGCCGAGCTTGGCCGCCCACTGCTCGGCCACACGGATCCGCCCGGCGTCGGGCGACACGACGGTGGTGTTCGCCACGTCGACGCGGGTGCGCACGTACTCGACGAGGATCGGCTGGGCCCACAGGTGGTCCACCGGCCCGGAGAAGAACCCCTGGATCTGCGAGGTGTGCAGGTCGACGCTGACGATACGGTCGGCGCCAGCGGTCGCGAACAGGTCGCACACGAGCCTGGCAGAGATCGGCTCGCGGCCCCGGTGCTTCTTGTCCTGCCGGGCGTAGCCGAGGAACGGCGCCACGACAGTGATCGTCTTGACGCTCGCACGGCGCAACGCGTCGACCATGAGCAGGTGCTCCATGATCCACTTGTTGATCGGCGAGGCGTGCGACTGCAGGACGAACGCGTCAGACCCGCGCACAGACTCGCCGAACCGGGTGTAGATCTCCCCGTTGGCGAAGTCGTACGCGCTGGTGGGCACCAGCTGGATACCCAGCTGGGCGGCGACGTCGTCGGCCAGCTCGGGGTGGGCGCGGCCCGAGACCAGCACCAACCGCTTTTCCGTGTCGACAGTGATCAGACCGGTCATCGCGCAGTCTCCTCGCCGGTTTCGTCCTGTGCTGCCAGCGCCGCTTGTGCCGCGGTGGCGGCGGCGGTGCCAGGACGGTGGCTGAGCACCCACCCGTCGATCGTGCGCTGGGAGTTCTCCGACAACGCCAAGGCGCCGGGTGGGACATCGTGACGGACCACCGCCCCCGCTCCGGTGTAGGCGCCGTCGCCTACTGTCACCGGGGCGACAAACATATTGTCTGACCCAGTCCGCGCGTGCGACCCGATGACGGTGCGGTGCTTACGCACCCCGTCGTAGTTCACCGTGACCGACGCCGCGCCGATATTGGACTCCTCGCCGATGTCCGTGTCGCCGATGTACGACAGGTGCGGCACTTTCGACCCGCGTCCGATCGTCGCGTTCTTCGTCTCCACGAACGTGCCGATCTTGCCGCCAGCACCCAGCACCGTCCCGGGCCGCAGGTAGGAGAACGGGCCCACGCACGCCCCTGGCCCGACCACCGAGTCCGACCCATGAGAGCGTACGACTGTCGCACCCTCACCGATCTCCACGTTGCGCAGCGTCGTGTCCGGGCCGATCGTCGCACCGCAGGCCACCGACGACGCCCCACAGATCTGCGTACCCGGCAGCAAGGTCACGTCCCGGGCCAGGTCCACGTCGACGTCGACCCAGGTGGTCGCCGGGTCCCACACGGTCACGCCGTCACGCATCCACTGGTCCACGATCCTGGTGTTGAGCTCGGCGCGCAGGGCCGCCAGCTGCACCCGGTCGTTCACCCCGGACACCGCCACCGGGTCGTCGGTCACCAACGCCCGCACACACCCGCCGTCGTCGTGGGCCAATGCGACCACGTCGGTCAGGTACACCTCGCCCTGGTCGTTGTCGCGCCCCAGCCGGCCCAGCACGTCACGCAGCAGCGCCGCGTCGAACACGTAGACCCCGGAGTTGACCTCGGCGATAGCCCGCTGCTCGTCGTCGGCGTCACGTTCTTCGACGATCTGGGCGACCTGCCCGGTGCCGGCCTCGCGCACGATCCGCCCATAGCCTGTCGGGTCGGGCAGGACCATCGTCAGCACCGTCACCGCGTTGGCGTCGGTGTGGTGGGCCAAGATCAGCTCGGCGACCGTGGCGGCGTCCAGCAGCGGCACGTCTGCGGCGAGCACGACGACCGAGCCTGACACGTCCTCCAACGCGGCCAGCGCCACCTGCACAGCCCGTCCGGTGCCGGGGATCTCGTCCTGGTCGACGACCAGGACGTCCGGGTCGGTCTCGGTCACGTGCGCGGCGACCTGGTCGCGCCCGTGCCGCACCACCACGACGACCCGTTGCGGCACCAGCGCCCGGGCGGTCACCAGCACATGCCCCAGCAGGGACCGCCCCCCGATCTCGTGCAGGACCTTGGGGATGGCCGATTTCATCCTGGTCCCCTCACCAGCGGCGAGGACGACAACTGCGGCTGGACGCGGAATGGTCACTGCGGTGCT
This sequence comes from Micrococcales bacterium, assembly GCA_009779195.1. Lineage (GTDB taxonomy): Bacteria > Actinomycetota > Actinomycetes > Actinomycetales > Cellulomonadaceae > Cellulomonas. The sequence continues at coordinate 124,918 of WRET01000001.1, read as the reverse complement.
CCCTAGGCACGAGCCCCACCAGGTGGAAGGGCCAGCGATCGGACGACCTGAACTCTACCGTCCGCGGCGGTCGGTAGGGCGTCGCCCACCCACAGGCCAGCCAGTGGCGCACCCCGCCTGCCCCTGCGGGCGCCAGAACAGCGGCTGGGCGCCAGGGCTGGTGTCGCCAGTGGCTCCGCCCCCAGGATTCGAACCCGGACTGCAAGGCACCAAAGGCCTGCGTGCTGCCGTTACACCAGGGCGGACCGTGGGCATGTTCCGGGCCTCTCGCCGGCTGCGGCGTATCCGCACGCTGGTGCGGCTCGAAACACGCCCCCGGCCCTAGTGTGCCAGGACTGGACTCACTCGTCGTCATCGATCCGGCGCACATGCACCGCGGGAGGGCACGGTGCTGTGGAGTGGGTAGCCCCTAGGGCATGATTGAGGACGTGAACGACACCAGACGGCCTCGGATGACCGGCAACGAGCGGCGTGCCCAGCTGGTCGACGTGGCGCGGACCCTGTTCGCGGAGAAGGGGTTCGAGCAGACCTCCGTCGAAGAGATCGCGGCGCGGGCGAACGTGTCCAAGCCGGTGGTCTACGAGCACTTCGGCGGCAAGGAGGGGATCTACGCGGTTGTCGTCGACCGTGAGGTCCAGGCCCTGACAGGCACGCTCATCGCGGCCCTGGAGACTCCCGACCACCCCAAAGCCCTGCTGGAGAGCACAGCCCTGGCTCTGCTGGACTACATCGAGGACAACGAGGACGGTTTTCGCATCCTTGTGCGCGACTCCCCCGTCGCCCAGGCCACCGGTACGTTCTCCTCGCTCATCGGCGACGTGGCCACCCAGGTCGAAGACCTGCTCGGCGCCCAGTTCCGCAAACGCGGCCAAGACCCGAACACCGCCCCCATGTACTCGCAGATGCTCGTCGGTATGGTCGCTCTCACCGGCCAGTGGTGGCTCGACGCCCGCAGCAACCGCAAAGACGAAGTCGCCGCCCACCTGGTCAACCTGGCGTGGAACGGTCTGGCCGGCCTCGAACGCCGCCCCCGCCTCACCACCCAGTAGCACCCGTCGTCGGTGGTGTGACCACCGAACGATCTCGCCATACGGACATATCGGCCTCGCTGGTCACGGCTGCTTTCACCTGCACGGCCCCGCGCCGGCAGATATCACGACGTGAAGATTCTCGATGTCGCGTAACCTTGTGTGGTGCTTGACAGGTCCCGTGACGAGGTCGCTGGCGTCGTGGCTGCTTGGAGGCGCGAACGTCCCGACCTTGACGTCGCACCGCTGGAAGTGCTCTCGCGTGTCAGCCGGTTGGCACGGCACCTGGACCTGGCGCGGCGCACGACGTTCGCCGCCCACGGCCTGGAGACCTGGGGTTTCGACGTGCTGTCGGCGCTGCGGCGCCAAGGGCCGCCGTACCAGCTGTCACCAGGAGCGCTGGTCAACGAGACACTGGTCACCTCAGGGACGATGACGAACAGGATCGACCGGCTCGAAGACCACGGGTTCGTGCGTCGGCTGGCCTCACCCGACGACCGGCGCGGTGTGCTCGTCGAGCTCACCGACACCGGGCGCGAGCGTGTCGACGCCGCGATGGTCACCTTGCTGGAGGCTGAGCGCGTCCTGCTGGCTGGGCTCCACGGCGAGGACGTGGGCACTTTGGCCAGGCTGCTGCAACGGGTCCTGGCCCCTATGGACCAGGCCGAGGTCCCACCACCGGGCCGGGCAACGTCTCGCACGCGGTGACGTGCCGGCGACTGCGTCGTGCCCCTACGTGTCTTGGCCGAGCTCGACGGAGCGGGTGTGGGCTGCGCGGGCAGCGGCGACGACGGCAGCGCGGACGGCACGGGCGTCGAGCTCTGCCACGGCGGCGACAGTGGTGCCGCCGGGGGACGAGACGCGTTCGCGCAGGACCGCGGGATGGCCTTTGGAACGCACAGCGAGAGCTCCGGCCCCCTCGACGGTGGCGGCGGCCAGGCGCAGAGCCAGCTCGCGGCTGAGGCCGAGCAGGACCCCGGCTTCGGCCATGGCGTCGATGAGGTAGAAGCCGTAGGCCGGTCCCGAGCCGGAGACAGCGGTGACCGCGTCCAGCTCTGGTTCGGCGACACGGACGACCAGGCCCGTCGCGGCGAGCAGCTGTTCGACGAGGGCCAGGTGTTCTTCGGTCGCGGCGGTGCCGGCCGCCAGGGCGCAGACCCCTTTGCCGACCAGGATGGGGGTGTTGGGCATCACCCGGACAACCGGGGTGCCGGGCAAGACTTTCTCGTAGACGGCCAACGGGACGCCTGCGGCGACGGACACGACCGTGGCGCCGGGATCCAGGTCCTTGCTGACCTGCACCAGGACTTCGGGAACGACAGGGGGTTTGACAGCCAGGACCACCACCTGGGCGCCGGTGAGCGCGTCACCAAGCTCGTCGTGGACCGAGACACCCGTCGCCGCCATCGACGCCCGGCGCGCGGGGTCAGGTTCGACCACGACGATCTCGTCCGGTTTGGTGGCTCGGACAGCCCTGGTCAAGGCGCTGCCCATCACACCTGCGCCGATCACCACAACACGTCCGTCGAATGCCTTGTCCGCCACAGTCGTATCTCTCTCTCGTCCAGCACGTACCCCGCAGCCTACGGGAGGACGAGCGGGAGACAGTCGTGAGGGATATGTCGCCTACGGTCGTTGGCTCACTGTGGGCACGACGACAGCCGGTTCCCCCGGCCAGAACCTGGTCTTGCTGTGTTATTCCTCGACGCGTTCGAACTCGACGACGACGGGTCGGTGGTCGGAGGCTACGCGGACGGTCTCGTCGTCAGGCACCCAGGCGCGCACGGTGCGCAGGCTGGCCGAGCCGAAGACCACGTCGATACGGGCCCGGGGGTCGTCTGCGGGGTAGGTCGGACCAGTGTCCGGGGCCATGTCGTGCAGGCCGCCTTCGGCGAGGCGTTTCCACGACAGCTGGCCAGGGCGTTCGTTGAGGTCGCCGACGACCAGCTGCGGGTCACGGTTCTCCCAGCGGTCGGCGACGAGGTCCAGGTGCCGCAGGCGAAGGTCTTGGACGCCCGGGGGCAGGTGCACCACGAGGATGTCGATCTGGTCGACTGTGCCCATGCTCGCACCGCGTGCCATGGGCCGCCGGCGCTGCCGGGTCGGGCGTACGCGGGGCAGGCGCTTGGCCCGCGTCGGCGCCGCCGCCGTGAACCGGGCGGTGCGGGCCACGCGGTTCATGGCGTTGCCCAACGCCACCCGCGACGGTGCCGCGGTGGGACCGACCTGGACGTGCTCGGCGACGAGCAGCGCGGTGCTGCCGCACTGGGCGACACGGCGCAGCCCGGTCCTGCGGATCAGCAGTGCCATGCGCCAGCGGCCCCACGGTCCGCGGCCAGGTTCTTGCAGGGCGTAGACATCGGCTCCGAGCGCTGTGATGACCTCGGCCACCTTCGCGCCTTCTTCTAGACCCTCGACGTTGTAACAGACCAGTAGCACGTGCTCACACTACGTCGTGCAGCACCCCGCCCGGGGCGTAATGCCGGGTGATCCCGCACACAGGTGCGCGCCCCGCCGACGGCAGGGCGCGCAACCTGTCTACAGCAGAATCAGTCGTCTTTCGCAGCGGAGACGGTCTCCTCAGCGTCGGCCACCTTGCCGGTGGACTCCAGCTGGGCCTGGTAGATCTCAGGCTCGATAGGTCCGGTCCGGTCGACCCGGGCCGCACGGAACCGGGAGATGATGACCGCGCCGAAGGCGACCAGCATGGCTATCACCGCGATGAGGATGCGGGCGGGGTGGTTGGCACCGTCGCCAGCGGAGAACGCCACGACAGCCGGCGCGATGAGCAAAGCGACGAGGTTCATCACCTTGATCAACGGGTTGATGGCCGGGCCAGCGGTGTCCTTGAACGGGTCGCCGACGGTGTCGCCGATGACAGCAGCCGCGTGCGCCGGGGAGTTCTTGCCGCCGTGGTGGCCGTCTTCGATGATCTTCTTGGCGTTGTCCCAGGTACCACCAGAGTTCGCCAGGAACACCGCCATGAGCACACCGGTGGCGATAGCCCCGGCGAGGAACCCGGCGAGCGGGCCGACACCCAGGCCGAACCCGACGGCGATCGGCGCGAACGCGGCGAGCAGACCAGGGGTGGCCAGCTCACGCAGCGAGTCACGGGTGCAGATATCCACGACACGGCCGTACTCGGGGCGTTCGGTGCCGTCCATGATCCCGGGGTGCTCGCGGAACTGGCGGCGCACCTCGAACACGATCGCACCAGCGGCCCGGGTGACCGCGTCGACGGCCAGGCCGGAGAACAAGAACACCGTCGCACCACCGAGGATCACGCCGACGAGCGTGACCGGAGAGATGATGTCGAACCGCATCATCGACGCGACGATACCTTCGGTGCCCAGCGTGGTGGTTCCGACGGCTTCGACCAGAGCGGTCTCCACAGCGTCTTTGTACGAGCCGAACAGCGCGGTCGCGGCCAGCACAGCGGTGGCGATGGCGATGCCCTTGGTGACTGCCTTGGTGGTGTTGCCCACCGCGTCGAGGTCGGTGAGGATCTTCGCGCCGTCTTCGTCGATGTCGCCCGACATCTCGGCGATGCCCTGGGCGTTGTCGGAGACCGGGCCGAAAGTGTCCATCGCGACGATGACGCCGACAGTGGTCAGCAACCCGCAGCCAGCCATGGCCACGAGGAACAGCCCGAAGGCCAGCGACCCGTTGGCCAGCAGGAACAACGCGCAGATACCCGCCGCGATGATACCCGCGGTGTAGACCGCCGACTCAAAACCGACGCCGATACCCGACAGCACGACGGTTGCCGGGCCGGTCAGCGTGGTACGTGCCACATGCAGGGTGGGCTTGGACGTGGTCCCCGTGAAGTACCCGGTGAGCCACAAGATGACGCCCGCCAGCAGCACGCCGACGAGCACCGCGGCGGTGACCACCAGACGTGGGTCAGACAAGAAGAACAGACCGTCGGCGTGGTCCGCCGCGACCTTCAGGTCCATGCCAGGGTTGTCTTTGACGATCTGCGCGAACGTGCTGGGGATGTAGACGAACGCCGCGACGGCTGCGAGCACCACACCCGTGACAGCGGCTGTGTAGAAGCCCCGGTTGATGGCCGTCAGGCCCGACTCCTCGCCCTTGACCTTGGTGATGAAAACACCCAGGGCCGCGACCAGCGCACCGATGGCCGTGACGATGAGGGGGAACACCAGGCCGTGCTCGCCGAAAGCGGCGCGGCCCAAGATGAGCGCGGCGACCAAGGTCACCGCGTAGGACTCGAACAGGTCGGCGGCCATACCGGCGCAGTCACCCACGTTGTCGCCCACGTTGTCGGCGATCGTCGCAGCGTTACGCGGGTCGTCCTCGGGGATACCCTGCTCGACCTTGCCGACGAGGTCCGCACCGACGTCAGCAGCCTTGGTGAAGATCCCGCCGCCAACACGCATGAACATCGCCAGCAGGGCAGCGCCGAAACCGAAACCTTCGAGCACGCCCGGGGCCTGGAAACCAAAAGTCAGCTCCACAGCGGCTGCACCGAGCAGACCCAGGCCGACCACGCTCATACCAACAGCCCCACCGGTGCGGAACGCGATCTGCGCGCCGAAGGCACGGCCACCAGGCTTGCCTGCGGCAGCGGCGACACGGACGTTGGCACGGGTGGCCAACCACATCCCCACGAACCCGATGCTCCCGGAGAACGCGGCACCCAGCAGGAAGAACCCCGACCGGCCCACCATGACGCTGGCCGCGTCCTTGTTGAGGACGCCCAGCCCGATGAGCAGGAGGAACACCATGATCGCGAACAGCGACAGGGTCTTGAACTGCCGACGCAGGTACGCCGTCGCCCCTTCTTGCACGGCCTGGGCGATCGTTCTCATGTTGGTCGTGCCCTCGTCGGCTCTGAGCACCTGGCGGGCCAGGACCACAGCCAACCCCAGTGCGGCCAGCGCGAGGACCGCGATCGCCACGACGATGATCGTGCTTTTCGTCGAAAGCGTGTCGCCCGACGTCTGCGCTGATGCGGTGAGGCTCGTCAGTACGAGCGGGTTCATACCATCCTCCTCATGAGGTGGGACACGCCTTGTGAGCATCCCTTCGCCCGGCCGCATTGCCGGGTTGACCAGGCGATTCTAGTGGGATGACCACCTCCGTCGGGAGGATCTGATCTAGAAGTCCTGGCGTCCTTCTCTCGTGCTACCGGCAGGATCGGCGTTACAGCGGACAATACCCGGCATACCGGGCCGCCGCCACCGCGCAGGACGCTCCCCCGGAACATCTCTCACCTGCACTGACATCCCCCGTCACCCGTGACGCAACCCCCCTTGGCGAAGGGTGTGCAGATCCTCCATATTTCTGGTAGTGCGCGTCCGGGGCTACCCGTCGTGCCCAACGCCTGCCTGTGGTGGACGACGTGGCACCCTCACACGCCGACGAGGTGGTCACCTCGCTGGACTTCGGACTTTGACACGTCCCGCAGGACGATCCCGACGGACTCGCCGACCTCCGCCGGGGTGTCGGTGGTGGTCGACAAGGTCATGACCTGGGTCGCTAGCTCAGTGCCGTCGGGTTTGCGCACGACCGCCGCGTCGCCCGCCTCGATCTGCCCGTCTTCCACCTTGCCGATCACTGTCGTCCCTCGTCCGGTGATCGCGATGACGCCAGCCACCCTCAAGGAAAACACGTCACCCCTCCAGCTGTCAGCACAAGCAGAACAGGAAAACTCTACGGGACCCCGACGTGCAGATTCACTACCCTGCGCCGAGAACATATGTGGAGGAATCGTGACGATCGGTTCACGGACGGACGGCGGCCAAGCGTTCGCGGTACGCAGCGGTGGTGCCGTCACAGCGGACGGCCTGCAGGACATGGTCGTCCACACCCATACCGGCCAGAGATGCTGTCAGCTCGGCCACGTCGTCGTCGGTCATCACCGTCGGGTCGACGGTGGTGCGCACCTGGACGTCCACCCCGGCGTCGAGCACCAGCCGCAGCGACGCGAACGCTGCGTCTGCGCAGGTGGTTGGCCCGCCGACACCGGTGACCGCCTGGTACAGCCGGGCGGGGGCCTTGATGTCCAGGCCCACCCAGTCCACAGCGGGCAGCACCGCAGCCAGCGACGACGGGTAGGCCCCGGCGGTGTGCAGACCCACGGCGAACCCACGTTCGCGCACCTGGGCGGCTGCGTCGAGCAGGCCGGGCTGGCGTGTGGGCTCCCCGCCGGAGAAGACCACCGCGTCGAGCAGGCCGACGCGACGGTCCAGCAGGTCCGTCACGTCGTCCCACCCGACGATACCGGGGGTCTGCGGGTCGAGGATCGAGGCGTTGTGACAGTACGTGCACCGCCACGGGCACCCTTGCAAGAACACGGTGGCAACCAGGTGGTCGGGCCAGTCACACGTGGACAGCGGCGCGAGCCCGGCGATGGCCAGGTCGTGTGCGCCGACGCTGCGGCTGGTCGGGCGCACCTGCGCCACGTCGGCCACGCCAGTCATCCTGTCATCGCGGGTTCGCTAAACGGCACGCGTTCGGCCTGCTCACCCTTCTTGCCGACGTTGAAGCTGGCCACCGGGCGGTGGTAGCCCATGACGCGGGTCCACACCTCGGTCGCAGCCCCGCAGGTGGGGCACGCCCACTGCTCGCCGTCGAGGTACCCGTGCGACACGCAGATAGAGAACGTCGGGGTGACCGTCAGGTACGGCAGGCGGAACCGGGTCAGCGCACGGCGCACCAACGCTTTGCACGCCTGGGGCGAGGAGACCCGCTCAGACATGTACAGGTGCAGGACTGTCCCGCCGGTGTACTTGGTCTGCAGCTCGTCCTGGCGCACGAGCGCTTCGAACGGGTCGTCGGTGAAACCCACCGGCAGCTGCGACGAGTTGGTGTAGTACGGGTTCTCCGGCGTGCCAGCCTGGATGATCCGGTCGTAACGGCGGCGGTCTTCTTTGGCGAACCGGTACGTGGTGCCCTCGGCCGGGGTGGCTTCCAGGTTGTACAGGTTGCCGGTGCTCTCCTGCAGCTCGACCATACGAGCCCGGACGTGGTCGAGCAGCCGCACAGCCATCTGGTGGCCCTCGGGGTCGGTGATGTCCAACGTGTCGTGGGAGAAGTTGCGGACCATCTCGTTGACGCCGTTGACACCGATCGTCGAGAAGTGGCTGTCCAACGAACCCAGGTACCGCTTGGTGTAGGGGAACAGGCCGTCGTCCATGAGCTTGGCGATCGTCGTGCGCTTGAGCTCCAGCGACGTGGCAGCCAGGTCGATGAGCCGGTCCATGGCGGCGAACAGGGCCTTCTCGTCCCCGGCGTGCAGGTAGCCCAGGCGGGCGCAGTTGATCGTCACGACACCCACAGACCCGGTCTGCTCACCGGACCCGAACAGCCCGTTGCCGCGTTTGAGCAGCTCGCGCAGGTCCAGCTGGAGCCGGCAGCACATCGACCGCACGTCACCAGGGTTCATGTCCGAGTTGATGAAGTTCTGGAAGTACGGCAGGCCGTACTTCGCGGTCATCTCGAACAGCAGGTCCGCGTTGGGCGAGTCCCAGTCGAAGTCGGAGGTGATGTTGTACGTGGGGATCGGGAAGGTGAACACCCGGCCCGACGCGTCACCAGCGGTCATGACCTCCATGTACGCACGGTTGATCATGTCCATCTCGACCTGCAGGTCGCCGTAGGTGAAGTCGCACACCTCGCCAGCGACGACGACGACCTCGTCACGCAGGTCTGCCGGGCACACCCAGTCGAACGTCAGGTTCGTGAACGGGGTCTGGGTGCCCCAGCGCGACGGGACGTTGAGGTTGTACACGAGCTCTTGCATACCCTGGCGCACCTGCTCGTACGTCAGCTGGTCGACCCGCACGTACGGGGCCAGGAACGTGTCGAACGAGCTGAACGCCTGCGCGCCAGCCCACTCGTTCTGCATCGTGCCCAGGAAGTTGACGATCTGCCCGACGCACGAGCTGAAGTGCTTGGGCGCGGTCGCCTCGACCTTGCCCGGCACCCCGTTGAGACCCTCGGCCAGCAGCCGCCGCAGCGACCAGCCCGCGCAGTACCCGCTGAGCATGTCCAGGTCGTGGATATGCATGTCACCGTCACGGTGCGCCTGGCCGACCTGCTCGGGGTACACCCGCGACAGCCAGTAGTTCGCGATGACCTTGCCCGCGGTGTTCAGGATCAGCCCACCCAGGGAGTACCCCTGGTTGGCGTTCGCCGACACACGCCAGTCGCTGCGGTCCAGGTACTCCTCAACCGTCGCGGTCACGTCCACGACGGGCAGGGCCGACCCGGGCCGCAGCGGTTCGTCGCCGAGGTCAGCGGGCAGGGCGAAGTCGTCGATAAGGTGGGTCACAGTTCTTCTCCACGAGATGTAGTGCTACTGGGGGTCTCCAACCACTACATATGGTAGTCACACCGGTCGGATTCGCAACCCTCCCCTGGGCGTGTCGCAGTCTGCCACCCGGTCGTGGCAGCCGCACGGGTTACCCGCCCGCGGCGTGCCCGTCGACCACCGGCCGAGGTCATCGGCGATCGTCTGGTGCAGCTGGCCGTAGCGACAGGCAGCTATGGGCCGAGAACCACGGCGGTCCCGTCGACGAGCGACCCGGTCCAGGTCGTGTCGCGGAACGGTGCCCAGCACAGGGCCACCCCGATACCTGCGGCGACGTCGTCGGTGTCAGGGACATTGAGGTAGATGTAGCCCTTCCAGAGCGACGGCGGGATCCCGTGCGAAGCCTTCAGCGAGTTGCACCGCTGGACGACAGCCATCTCCCTGGCGACCGGGTCGTCAGGTATGTCCTTGGTGACCTCGACGAACCCCATGACCTGCTGGACGTGCGGCTCGGAGCACGGGACGGTCGCCACCGTCGCCCATGGTTCGTCCTGCGTCACCCGGCTCGCGAGGCAGTCGCCTTTGTCGAGGTCGCCGTAGTACTTGCGCTCGGCCTGCGACAGCACGGTCACCTCCCGTGGGTAGGGGCTGGGCACCTGGTCCGGGACGACCTCGACAGGTCCAGGGGTCGCCGATGATGTGGTGCTGGTCGTCGGCGAGGTGGCCACCTCGGCTTCCGGAGAGGTCGAGCCAGCCCCGCCCGTGTTTCCGGTACGGTTCGCGAAAAGGGAGACGGTGATCGCCATCACCACGACGACGCCCGCGACGGCAGCGATGATCGCGACGGCCACACCCCGCGGCAGGTTGGGCGGGGGCGGCGGCTGCCCGTCCTGCGGGCCCGGTGGCGGGGCGGTCCACACAGGCGGCGGCTGCCCCCACGCGCTGCCCGACAGGTCTTGGCGTTCTGGGATGGGCCCGGGGCTGCCCCAGGTCGGGACCTCGTCAGGGCCAGGCGGTGGCGGGATCGACACGCCCCCGAGCCTACCTGCGCGCACGCGGCCCCGAGGACGTCCAGACCGGATCGTCCCTGCGCACCGAGGACAAGGGTCCGCCGACTTGTCCCAGTCGTAGGGCTGGGCCTACCAAGAACGCCTCAACCCGGAGGCGGTGGCAGGACCGCGGACGCTCGTGGTGCGAACAAGGACGCGTCGTGCGAACGCAGAGGTTCGCACGACGCGTCCTCGTTCGCACCGCGGTGAGACCCCATCACGAAGGGGTGACGTAGAAGGGTCGCCGCAGATCAGCGGGTGCGGATCTTGTCGCGGAGGAAGGCGGAGACGAGGGTGCCTACCTGGTCGTGCTCGATGAGGAAACCGTCGTGGCCGAAGGGGGAACGGATGACCCGGACGGGGCCGCAGCGGCGGATACCTGCGGCGACGCGTTCGGCTTGTTCACGGGTGAACAGGCGGTCGGAGTCGACGGCGACGATCATGGCTCGGGCGGTGACCTGGGCCAGGGCGGCCTCGACACCGCCGCGGTCGCGGCCCAGGTCGTGGGTGATCATGGTGCGGGTGAGCAGGACGTACGTGTTGGCGTCGAAACGGCGGGCGAGCTTGTCGCCGTGGTGGTCCAGGTAGGACTGGACGGCGAAACGGCCACCTTCCAGAGGTTCTTCGCTGCCTTGGGGGATACGGCCGAAACGGGTGTCGAGCTCTTCGGCGGACCGGTACGTCTGGTGGGCGATCTGGCGGGCGAGGCTCAGGCCGGTGTGGGGGCCGTCGCCGTCGGCGGCGTCGTAGTAGTCGCCGTTGCGGTAGCGCGGGTCACCGCTGATCGCGGCGACCTGGGTGTGGAACGAGGCGACCTGGTCGCCGCTGGTCGCCGCACAGGTGGCCAGGGCTGCGACACGTTCGACCCGGTCGGGGTAGGTCACAGCCCACTCCAGGGCCCGGTGCCCGCCCATGGAGGCCCCGATGACCAGCGCGAACTTGTCGATGTCCAGGTGGTCGGCCAGCCGGGCCTCGGCCTCGACCTGGTCACGGACGGTCAGCAGCGGGAAGCGGCTGCCCCAGCGGCGGCCGTCGGGGGCGAGCGAGGCAGGCCCGGTGGTCCCCTGGCAGCCGCCCAGGGCGTTGGGGGCCACGACGAACCACTTGTCGGTGTCGATGGGGGCGCCTGGTCCGACGAGCTCGGACCACCAGCCTTCGGTGGGGTGGCCGGTCTCGGCAGGCCCGGTGACGTGCGAGTCGCCCGTGAGCGCATGGACGACGAGCACAGCGTTGGACTGCTGCGCGTCCAGCTCGCCCCAGGTCTCGTACGCCAGGCGCACACCTGGCAGACGGTCGCCGGACTCCAGCTCCATGTCGCCGATATCGACGAACTGGCGGCGGCCGACCGGGTCGCCCTCGTCCCAGGCGGCTGAGGCGGGGATGAGCGGACGCTCGTCAGGCCGCATCCGGCTGGGCAGCACCTGGGACGGGACTGGGCCGCGGGCATGCGAACCCAACGTCGCACGGCACGACTGCACCCGGATGTCAGGTGTGTGCGCCAGCTCGTCGCTCACGTCGTCCAGCGTACGGGACGGCTCAGGACCTGCGGACGGAAGGTCCGCCGAACGGCCCTGCCCTCCCTCGCGTCTCGTGGTCATCTCATACCTCCTTCACCGCACGGAACCCGGCGTCCAGGTCGTCGATGATGTCGTCGATATGCTCCAGGCCGACCGCCAGGCGGATAAGCCCCGGTGTCACCCCGGACAGCGCCTGCTCGGCCTCGCCCAGCTGCGCGTGCGTCGTGGACGCGGGGTGGGTGACCAGCGAGCGCACGTCGCCGATGTTCGCCACGTGGGAGTGCAGGGTGAGCCCTGAGACGAACGCCCGGCCCGCACCGACCCCGCCGGGCAGCTCGAACGACAGCACCGCCCCAGCGCCTCTGGGCGCGTACTTGCGCTTCAGGGCGTGGTACGGGCTGGAGGCCAGCCCGGCGTAGTTGACGAAGCTCACGTCGTCGCGGGCGTCGAGCCACGTGGCGACCCGTTCGGCGTTCGCCACGTGACGTTCCATACGCAGCGACAACGTCTCGATACCCTGGGCGACGAGCCAGGCGTTGAACGGGCTCACAGCGGTTCCCAGGTCACGCAGCAGCTGGGAACGGGCTTTGAGGATGTATGACAGGTTCGCGCCGAGCCTTCCTCCGGCGCCCAGGTCCCGACCCCAGCGCAGGCCGTGGTACCCCGGGTCGGGCTCGTTGAAACCCGGGAACTTGGCCGCGTCGGCCGTGTAGTCGAAACGGCCAGCATCGACGATGGCCCCGGCGACGGCTGTGCCGTGCCCGCCCAGATATTTCGTCGCCGAGTGGATGACCACGTCAGCGCCCCACTCGATGGGGTTGACCAGGTACGGGGTGGCGACGGTGTTGTCGACGACCAGCGGGACGCCGACCTCGTGCGCCAGGGCCGCGACAGGTTCGATGTCGAGCACGTCGGTCTTGGGGTTGGGGATGACCTCGCCGTAGAACACCTTGGTGTTCGGCCGGACCGCTGCGCGCCACTGGTCGAGGTCCCCAGGGTCGGCGACGAAGGTGGTGGCAACACCGAACTTCTTCAGGGTGCTCGCCAGCAGGTTGTGGGTGCCCCCGTACAGCGACGCGCTGGAGACCACGTGGTCACCAGCCTCGGCGACGTTGAGGATGGCCAGCGTCTCGGCGGCCTGGCCCGACGAGACCAGCAGCCCACCGGCAGCCCCTTCGAGCGAGGCGATACGGTTCTCCACGACCTCCTGGGTCGGGTTGCCCAGCCGGGTGTAGATCGGGCCGAGCTCTTCCAGCGCGAACCGGTTGGCCGCTTGCTCGGCGTCGGCGAAGACGTACGCCGTGGTCTGGTAGATAGGAAGGGCCCGTGACCCGGTGTCGGTGTCAGGTGTCTGGCCAGCATGGATCTGGCGTGTCTCGAAGCTCCAGCTGTCGTTGCTCATCGTTCTCTCCTGTGAAAGGGCACAACAGGTGCCGCGCGGGGGACGGGGGGTGCCTCACAGGCGAGTCTCGGCTGACAGCCACTCGCCAGTCAGGCGGGTGCAACGCACGGCCGGAGCTCTAGCAGATCACCTCGATCTGCGGGCACAGTCGAACGTGCGCTGGTCAGCGGCACATTCGAAAGAACATGTGTCCATGGTAGCCCAAAGCCGGTCCGCCGGTCCACGGACGACCTTCGCGTGCCGCCGACGGCTCTGCGGGTTTCGGCCCACTGTGGGCACAGCTGACGCCCCGCTCAACCACCACACCCGCAGGCGGCCAGCGTGGAGACGAAGCTGTCCACAGGGACGCGGGCCTCCTTGTCCGGCGGCACCTGGTCGGCCATGACGACGAAGTCGAGGGCACGGCCGTCGGCGGTGACCACTGTCCCGGCCAGGGACCTCACCCCAGGTAGTGAACCAGTCTTGGCACGGACCATACCGCGGGCCTCCGACGTGGTGAAACGGGTGGCGAGAGTGCCGGTGAGACCGCTGACCGGCATCCCGACGACGATCCCGAGCAGCTCGGGGTGCTCGGGACTGGTCACCAGCTGCACCACGCCGATGAACGTCGAGACAGGGACGGCCGAGCCACCAGCCAGGCCGGAAGCGTCGGCCAGGTGCGCGCCGGCAGTGTCCACCCCCAGGGAGGCGACGACAGCGAGCACCGAGGTCGTCGCACCGTCGAAGTCGGCGCTGGCACCTTGGGCGATAGCGACGAGCCGGGCGACCGCCTCGGTGACGGTGTTGTCGGAGGTGCGCAAGAAGTACTCCGCGACATCGACCAGCGGCGCCGACGAGACCACCCCGAGCGGTTTCGCCCCGGTGGTGACCGTGGTGCGCGCAGGGGTCCCGGTGACGGTGATGCCCTCCTCACCCAGCCGTGTGGCGAACGTCTGCGCGGCGTGCAGCGACGGGTCGGCGTGGCGCCGCGAGTACATCTGGGTCGGGTCGGTCTTGGCCATATGCACCGCCAGGGCGGTGATGTGGGCTGTGTACCCCAAGGAGAGGTGGTCAGGTTCCCAGCCTGGCGCCAGCTGCGGACCAGCAAACAGCGAGTCGTCCACGCCGACGCTCACCGTCGTCACCCCGCTGGCGCGCAGGGCTGTCGCAGTCTGCTGCGCGAGGTCACCCAGACCGGCCCGGCCGTCGACGGCGTCCGGGTCGCCCGCGCCGTCACCGAGCATGATGTCCCCGGCGCCGACGAGCACCACCTGGTCGCCGACGAGCACCGCGGTGGTGTCGAGCGTGGTCTCGGGGCTCATGACGGTGAGCGCGGCCACCGCGGTGAGGAGCTTGGCGATGGACGCAGGCTGGCGTCCTTGGCCGACGGAGTGCTCGCCCAGCACAGCCCCGGTGAGCTGGTCGACGACGACCACTCCGATGTTCGGACCTGCCGCAGGGTCGGCCACCAGCGCGTCGACCTTGGCCTGGACCTGGGCTGCGGACGGCACAGGAGCGTTGGGGTCCAGGTCGCCCAGCGCGGGGGCCGCCGGGCCGGGATCCAGGACGGGCGGGAACGGTGACTGCGGGGCAGGTTCCGGGGCGAACGTCAAGAAGCCGGGCACCACGTCCAGAGCGTCGGCGGTGACGTACCCCGCCACGCAGACGAGCACCGCCGCGACGCTGGCCGCCCAGATCTGCACGCGTCGGGTGCGGGCCGGGCTCCTGGTACCTGCCATGGTGCTCGTCGGTGTCCCCCATCGGTGTGTGTTGCTCATGTTCCTGCCCTGGTTGGTGTCCCCTTGCGCTCACTTCTGGCCGGTCGATAGCGCACGAAGAGGTCTGTAGGCCAGACTACTGTGCAGGACGCTCGTCCGTGGGCGTCCCGCCCAAACTGCGGAGGCTACTGTGGACTTTGACGTCACCATCGAGATCCCGAAAGGGCAGCGCAACAAGTACGAGGTCGACCACGACTCAGGCCGGATCCGCCTGGACCGGATGCTGTTCACCTCGACCCGGTACCCCGACGACTACGGCTATATCGATGACACCCTCGGCGAGGACGGCGACCCCCTGGACGCCCTGGTGCTGCTCGAAGAGCCCACGTTCCCTGGCTGCCTGATCCGCTGCCGGGCGCTGGGTATGTTCCGCATGCGCGACGAGGCTGGCGGCGACGACAAGGTGCTGTGCGTGCCGACCGGTGACCAGCGCGCGGCATGGCGCCAGGACATCGACGACGTGTCCGACTTCCACCGCCTGGAGATCCAGCACTTCTTCGAGGTCTACAAGGACCTGGAACCGGGTAAGTCCGTCGAAGGTGCGCACTGGGTCGGCCGCGCCGACGCCGAGGTGGAGATCCAGCGGTCGTACCAGCGGGCCAAGGACGCTGGCCACCACCACTGAGACGGACCAGCCCAGCGTTATGGACGGCCGCCGTAGGGCATGAGGTTGGAGTACTTCAAAGACCAGGTGCGCACGTACCCGCCCGGGGCCGGGGCTTCGAGGATCGTCCCTGGGCCGGTCCACAGCGCCACGTGGTAGATCGTCGACGGGTCTGAGGTGTTAGAGGCCCAGAAGACGAGGTCACCGACGCGCAGGTCCGCTATCGGGACCTTCTTGACCTGGGTGTACTGCGTGCGCGACGAGTGCGCCAGCGACACCCCAGCCTGACGCCACGCCTGCTGGGTCAGCCCTGAGCAGTCGTAAGAGTTCGGCCCTGCTGCGGCCCACACGTACGGTTTGCCGATCTGGGTCCGCGCCCAGGCCACAGCCGTCTCGCCACCTGAGGATGAGCTGGCGGTCGTCCCACCCGAGGCTGGTGCGCTGGTCGACGACCCGCCGCCGGACGAACCCGGCCTCGGGTTCTGGGCGGCGGCCCGGGCGTCGGCCTGGGCCTGGGCCTCGCGGGCGGCGTCGATCGCAGTCTGGCGGGCCTGCTGGACCTCCAGGGACGTGTTCTGCGCCGTCGCGAGCGCTGCGAGCAGCTCTCCACGACGCTGGCGGCCGGCCTCCAGCGACGTCTGGGCCGCGGTGGCGGCCGTCTGTGCCTGACCCAGGGCAGTCTCGGCTCCGGTCTTGGCAGCAGCAGCAGCCCCAGCGGTGTCCTTGGCCCGTTGGTCCATGGTCTGCGCGACGGTCTGGGACGCGAGGAACTCTTGGACGATCTGGTCGTTGCGACCGGTGACGTGCTCGAGCTGGGCGGTCCGCTCAGCCATGTCCTCGAAGTCGTCGGCCGACAGCAGAGCGGTCAGCGCGTCGGTCTGGCCGGTGGTCGCCAGCTGGCGCGCGACCTGCACCAGCTGGGTGCGGGCTTCTGCGACGGAGGCGTCCGCGTCTTTCTTGGCTGCGGCAGCGGAGGTGGCGTCGGCGTCGGCCTGGCGGGACGTCTCCATGGCCTGGGCGTAGGTCTCCCCCGCGGTCTGGACTGCGATCTGGGCGGCCTCGTCCTGGGCGGCCAGCAGCGCAAGCTCAGCCTCCATGGCTGTGACCGACCCTGCGGCGTCGTCGACCGCCTCCTGGGCGCGGCGCACGTCGTCGTCGGACGGTGGTGGGTCGGCCAGCGCGGTGGTCGCGGTGAGCGTCAGCGCTGCGAGACCCGCGACCACACCGGCGATACCGCGTCGCACATGGCTTGGTCGGGCAAGCTCTCCCACATCCACCTCCACGTCGTGCCCGGGCGAACCCGGCCTCGTGTGCTGGATCGGCGGGTCGGGGCCAGTCCTGAAGACATAGAGAGTCTTCACCTCGTCAGTAACATCTGTCACAATAGTTGAGCTGTGTCCCACCGGCCACGCAGAGCCCAGGTGAAACACCAGTCCCACAGGTTTCATCAGCGCTGTGACCAGGTATGACGTCACCAACGAGCGACGAGCAGCTTTCCTCCGCGCACACCCGCGCACAGTCGCCAAATAGCGGGACTGAATCAGCAGGTCAACGGTATTTGCGCAGGGCGACAGGGATGCCGACAGCTGTTACGCGCGGCCTCGGCGGACTCCGGCGCGACGGGCGGCCGATGCGGCGACGGCGGCAGCGAGCAGCCCAAGACCGACGACGAGCAAAGTGCCGGACGTCGCGGCGACGACAGCCTGCTCCACTGTGGTGCGCCAGTCGCCGCCGATGCTCACAACAGCGCCGAAGCTGCTCGGGACGACCAGAGCCCAGGTGCCCAGGCCAGTGGTGAGCACCCCACCGGCCGCGGGGGCCGCCGCCGTCCACCCGGCTGCGAGCACCAGGGCGGCCAGGACCAACGCCGAGACGACAACCAGGGCGATACCGGGCACGTCCACATCGGCGTCCCACCCGTCGGTCTGCACCGCGAGGATCCGCGACTGGCCCAGCAGCAGCGCCGCGGCACCGACGGGACCCACCAACACACCGACGAGCACGCCCAGGACGTGCGTGCCAGCCCCGGCCTTTCTTGGCGGGTTCGGGTCGAGATCACGGTGTGGGGCAGGGGCAGGTACGGCCGGCACCGCGGCAACGGGCGTCATGGGGGCGGTACCCGTGGGAGCGACAGGCGGCACAGACGCAGGCGCGGGCGGAGGGGCGGGCGGGAAGAACGAGGCCACACGGACCTCGTCAAAACCGTCCGGCGAGGTGACCGGGGCTGGTTCGGGCGGCTCGAGCTCCGCCGGGGCCAGGACCTGGGTGAGTGCGACCGGTCCGGTCTGCGGCGGTGTGGGCACCGGACGGGCGAAAGCGTGACGCCCGTCGCCGGGTGCAGCGGTCTCGGGCACAGTGGTTTCGGGCGCAGCGGCTTGCCTCACAGCGACGTCAGGCACAGCCGCGTTGTCGGTCACGACCCCCAGGGTATGGGCTGGTCGCGCACAACAACGTCAGGGCCCGCCGAGTGTCGGATCCGTGTCCCCTGGTCTCTTGTTCACGATGTTCGGGTGCTCGGTGTACAGCTGTTCGGTGCGTTCCTTGCCGCTGGACGACGCCTGGTACCCCACTGTCACCCAGCCGACCGCCAGGACCAGCAGTGCTATGGCGATCGGTCGGACCAGTGGCCTGCCGGCCCACGGCGGGACCAGCTGGAGCAGCACCCAGAACACGATGCCCACCGACAGGCCCCCCAGGTACAGCCACAGCGTCGCCAGGTGTCCCATGGCCAAGAACCGGACACCCATGTCGCCAGCAGCCGCCAGGCCCTGGGCTGCCTCGGCGAGCCCAGGGGAGAACAGGGCCCGCCCGACCCCCAGCGGGATGACCAGGCTCAACCCGTAGGTGAAGACGAAGGTCGTGCCGATCCTGTCGGCCCGCGGCCCCACGGGGGTGCGCATAGCGTTGGCCGTCCGCCCGGCGAGCAGCGCGACGATCCCGGCCAGAGCCGCCCCCAGGGCCCCGTCGCGGCCGAAGACCACCAGACCCATCAACGCTGACAGGACGGCCAGCACGGCGGTGACGATCGCCGCGCTCAGACCGACCATCCGGTATTGCCCCTGACGGTGGGCCGAGACGTAGGCGACGAACGCCGCGAGCAGCATGCCTGTCTGGACCAGGCCCGGGCCTTGGTCGTTGATGAGCTCTTGTCCCCCGGTCGCCAGGGGTGTGGCGATCAACGGTGCCAGCTGGCGGAACACGACGGGCCACCACGGCACGATCTCCGGGACGGTGACCGCCAGCAAGAACACCGCGTTGGCCGCAGCCAGCACAGCCAAGGCGTTGGTCGAGGCACGGCGGGAGACCGCTGACGCCTGGACCTCCGACAGCACGCGCGTGGAGAAGAAACGTGGCACCCGCGACGGGGGGGCTGGTGCCTGCTGGGCGTACGGGTCACCGTAGGGCGCAGGCTCGGGGTACCGCGTCGGCTCGGGGTAGGCCGCCGGTTCGGGGTAGGCCGGGCGCGGGGGCACCGGGGCTGGCGGGGCGGTGTACTCGACGCTCCGCGGTGGGCGTGCCGGAGCCGGCTGGGGGAAGGGCATGGCTTTGGTCGGCGTGGCAGGTGGACCATCCGGTGGGAACGCCATCGTCGGGGCCGGCGCGACGGGTGGACCGTCCGGCAAGGGTGGGAACGCCATGGTCGGGGTCTCCGGCTCAGGGGTGCGCGGAGCGCCGCTCACTTCCCGGCGGCGGACGGTGTCGTCGTTCACATCAGTCCCCAGACGGTCGCTCGTAGGGTCCTTGCTGCCAGCACCAGACCATACTGCCACGCGCTGAGGGGTCCGCAGGTCAGAAGGGTTGCCCTGCCAACCAGGTCTGGAACTCCCTGATCCCAGCAGAGTCGAGGTAACCCACACCGTTGATGGCCGCTTCCGCCTCCGCCTTGGTGTCTTTGAACGCGTCGATGCAGACCGGGACGCCTGAGTAGCACCGGATGTACTGGTAGTAGATCCCGCTCGCGTCGTACTGGAAGTCTTTGCCGTGCGCCCAGGTCGGCTCCGTGATCGGGTCGTTCTTGAACCACTCGCGGACCGGTCCGTAACCAGAGCCTGTTCCTCTCCAGAGCAAGATCCTGATGTACGCACCGTCCTTGCCCGAGCACGACAGCTGGAGGTCAACCTCGACGAACAGCCCTTGATCATCTGCGATGCAGGTCGTGTAGGTGTTCGAGAAGCCTGGGAACGCCCTTTCGGCCGTCGCCAACGCATCGGCCATGCTCATCGTCACGGTGGGGCCCGGCGTTGTGGGCGAGGGGGTCGGGGTGGTCGGCGTGATCGGTGGTGGGGTCTGGGACACGGACGTCGTCACAGGGCTCGTGGTCTTGACTTTTGCCTCGTCGTCAGAACGGCTCTTGGTGACCAGGACCGCACCGGTGATGACCAACGCCACCACGACCACTGCTGCCACTGCGATGGCCGCGGTCTTGGCCCCAGACCCGCCTTTGGGCGCAGGTCCGTACGGCGGGGGGTAGCCACCAGGCACGTAGCCCGGGCCGGTCGGGGGCCCAGGCGCATACCCGTCTTGTGGTGGGGGCATCGGCGGAACGGGTTGCGGCGACGTGCCGTAGGGCTCCGGCGACGGCTGGTACGGCTGCTGCGGGGGCGACGACCCGTACCCCGGCTGGGGCGGCGAAGACCCAGGCGGGTACTGCGAGCCATACGCCTGCGTCGGCTGGGCCGGCCCCGGGGGCGGCTGAGCAGGATACGTCTGGGTCGGCTGCGGGCCGTAGACCTGCGTCGGCGAGGCCTGCTGTGGGCCGTACGACTGGACCGGCGGGTCCCCGTAGAGCCCGTACGCCTCGGTGTCGCCGGGCCCAGCCTCAGGCTCCGGTGGCCGACGGTACGGATCGGGAGGGGGCCATGGCCCCCCAGGACCCTGGTTGCTCATCGTTCACCTTTCTTCGGCGACCAGCGCCGGTCAGACGTTATCTTCCAGCGAGCCTGGCGTTCAGGTCCGCAAGCCCGGCGGCGTCGAGGTAGATGACCTTCCCGAGGATCGCGTCACCCAGCTCTTTGGTGTCTTCGAAGACCCTGATGCACACCGGGGCCTGTGAGTAGCAACGGAAGGTCTCGTAGTAGATGGGAGACGCGTCATAGTAGAACTCCAGGCCGCCAACCCAGCGTCTCTCCTGGTAGCGCGGGTAGGAACTACCCCGCAGCGCAGCCGTCGCAGCGTCGGTGTCGCTCCACACAAAGACGACGTAGTGCTCGCCGGCGTCGGTGGAGCAGCTCAAGCCGTACACGGCGTCGGCGTCAGAGGCGCGGGTGTCGAAGCAGTACCGCAGCGTAGACCCAGCCACCAGCGGGAACGCTGCTTGCGCCAGCTCTTCTGCTTCCTTGTCGCCGAGCGGTTTCGTCGACGGGGGCGCGGTCGTCGCAGGGAGCGACGGGGGTGTCGAGGACTGGGGTGCGATCGTGCCGCCACCCTTGTTGGGGTTCGCGCTGGTCGACGCAGGCGGGTCAGCGTTGTTCGACCCCGACCGGACGACGAGCGCCACGCCGCCGACAACTATCCCGATGACGACGACCACCGCGGCGACAGCCACCACGATCTTCGTGCCGGACCCACTCTTCGGCCCGCCGGGGTAGGGCGCACCGGTATACGGCCCACCCTGGTACGGCGCACCCTGGTAGGGCGCACCCTGGTAGGGCGGGGGCGGGTAGGGCCCCGGCGCGTCCTGGGTGTTGGGCGGGTACTGCGGCGCAGGCCCATAGCCTGGCCCTTGCCCTTGCGCCCCGTACGGCGGGTACCCACCAGGTGGAGGGACCTGGTAACTCATCGTTCACCCTTCGTCGCACCGCAGCCCAGCAGGACCAACGGGCAGCGGTGACGGCCGTACGACAGCGGCCCACTGCGGTCCTGCAGATCCTATCTTGCCCGATTCGTCGGCAGGTTCGAGGTACTTATGCCCCACTTCGTCCCTCTGGGCGCCTCCTGGCGCTCACCACACGCCCCTGACGGTGTCCGGGGGCACCAGCCCTGGTGTCGCGTGCACCCAGGACAGTCGTGGCGAGGGTGTCGGGGGCGCGGGTGGTGGACCGGCGGGGGCGCAGGAGACCACGTTCGGTGGAGGTGAGAAGGGTTCGGTCGTGGCGGACGCGGCCGAGGAGGGGCAGGTTGGTCGACTGTTCGAGCTCAGCGAGGCCGAGGCGGCCGCGGCGGGCGTCGCAGGCCATGAGTCCGGTTCGTGCGGCTGCGGGGCCGAGGGCTGCCCGCAGGGCTACGGCACCGGCGACGGAGGTGGCGTCTCGTCCGGCGACGACGACGACGATGTCGGCGTGGGCCACAGGGGCTCGGTGGGCCAGGACGTCGCAGGCGGGCAGGTCGAGGACGACCGCACCGGCAGCCTCGCCCAGACGGTCGAGGACCTCGTGCGGCGGAGGAAGGCACGGCCGGGCACGGTCGGCAGAGACCAGGGCCACCCGGCCCCAGCGGGGCAGAGCGGCGAGCAGCTGGTCGCCGGGGACGTCCCCGGCTGCGACGAGGTCGGGCCAGCGCGGGCCGGGGACGGACTCGGCCCCCACCGTGACGTCGAGGCCAGCCCCGCCGACGAGGTCGACCAGGACCGTCGCGGTGCGCCGGGCCAACGCCGTGGCGAGCAGCGCGGCGACAGTCGTGGCACCGGCTCCGCCACGCGCGGCGACCACACCGACGACGGCGACGGACCGCAGTGCCCTGGCTGTTTCGCCGGACCAACCAGACATGGGTGAATATGTGGTGTTCTGCATGGATCTAGCCTTGCGCGGACGCGGACCGTCGTGGTGACGCTGCAGGCCGAGGTGGTCGTCTGCGTCGGCTGTGGACGGTTCGTGATCTCATATCGTGGACTAATAGTCCACAGTACGAGCAAAGTTCACACTGGAGGACGTCAAGGGCCCATCAGCCCTTCCCATACGCTCTCCCATGGGGTAGAAATGTGTTTACAACTTCATGGAGCACCGGAACCCACGCGCAAGCTGACCCACTTTTGGGCGGGCCGAGCGGGCTAGTTCCCGTAGCGGTCGTCGAAGCGCACGCTTGATAACCGGTGCTCCTGAGGTGGCGAGCGGCGGCGACCAACGAAGGTCGCCGCTGTTTCGTGCCTTCTTAGGCAATTTGCACATTCTTCGCATTCGGCCCAGACCCTGTCGTACCCGGCTGCCGGGCCACTGCCCTCGACCCCCGACCAGGCGATACCCTTTGGTGGTGAGCAGATCCTGCCTGGTCAACACCGCCACACGTCGTCCGCGTCGGTCGGCACGCCGCCCGCAATCGTCTCCGACCAGCAACGATGGCAGGCAACCGGACTCACGCACAGACTCGGCCGCCGCTGTCGCCCACCGAGCCCGTACCTGTCGCCCGTGGCTGTCGCTCGACCTCCGGGGCACCCCGGCTGCCACGTCCGCGGGCCGCCGCACCGACGCAGCCCAGGCCACCGGACACCTCACGACCAGAATGCCCGGTTTCCATCATCAGAGGCATTCAACGCATTCATTTGAACGCTTTGGACTTTGCGCCCAGCACATTTTACGCAGACGCGGAGGACCAGAGGCCAGCGAATGCCCTGCTCACACCGCCGCAGGAAATCTGAGCGCGTTCCACCACAGCACACCAAGAGCGTTCAGCGCACCCATTTCGAAGACACTGCGAGGGTCGCTAGCTGGCGACAGTGACCATGATGGTGGTCCCGCGGATGCTGGACGTGCCAGGGCCGGGGGTGGTGTGCAGCACCTGACCCTGGGGCACGTCCGAGGGTTCATAGTCGACCTGGACCAAGAAGCCTGCGGCCTGCACAGCCGCTACGGCCTCGTCCTGGGCCAGGCCGACGACATCCGGGACCGTTGAGAGCCTGGACGGTCCGCGGGGAGCCAGGTAGGACACCCTGCCGTCGCTGGAGTGGATGGTGACAGTGATGGACGCGGCTGGGTCGGTAGCGGCTTCGACCGTCTGGCGGCCGTTGCCGGTGGAGATGTCCAGGGCGACCGGGACACCGGGACCGTAGACGGTGACCGAACCGTTGCCCGAGCGGGCCACGACGTTGCCGGCCACATCCTCGACGACCACGGCACCGTCGCTGCTCTCAGCAGTGACCGAACCGCCGATGCTGACGGCCTCGACCCGGCCGTTGCCCGAGCCGGCGTCCACCTCACCGTCGACAGTGTGCACGACAACCTCGCCGTCGCTGGAGTACGCGCTGACCGAGCCGGTGACACCGGAGACCTCCACCCGGCCGTTGCCCGACCGCGCAGCGATGACGTCACCGGTGATCTTGTCGACGACCACCGCACCGTCGCTGCTCCTCGCGGTGACCGAACCTCGCACGTCAGAGACTTTGACCGTGCCGTTGCCGGACTCCGCGACGACGTCGCCACCGATCTGGCTGGCAGTCACCGCACCGTCGCTGGAGTGCAGCGTGGCCGAACCGTGCACATCAGTGGCTTCCACGCTGCCGTTGCCCGACCGGCCTTTGATCACGTCTCCGGACACACCAGTGATGGCTACTGCACCGTCGCTGCTGGTCACCGTGACCGAGCCGACGATGTCGGAGACCTCGACCCGGCCGTTGCCCGAGTGCGCGACCACGTCACCGTTGATCCGCGCCAGCTCGACACGACCGTCGCTCGACGACACGTCCACGTTCCCGTTCAGGTCGGAGGCGCTGATGTGGCCGTTGCTGGTGCGCACCTCCAGCTCGGTGTCCGCAGGAAGAACCACCCGCAGCGCAGCCTCGCACGACGGGTCGAACGGGAAACGCCCGCACTTGTGACGGATCTCCACCGTGTCCCCGCTCCCGGTCACCGAGTAGGTCGGGGCCTGCCATCCCCACGCGTACCAGGCGTCGGCCTTCACGGCGATCTGGGTCGCACCAGGGTCGACAGTGACCTCCACCTTCCCGTCGGCGACGAGCTTGACCTTCGGCGCGACCCGTTCGGTATACGACGTGGCATGCCAGGTGGCCACCGAGTACACCACCAGCGGCCATGCGAGCGACAGCACCAGCGGCAGGCCGACCAGCACACCCACGACGGTGAGCACCAGCCCGGCAGGGCGGTACCGGACTGCCCGGGGCGCGCGCTCAGGTGCAGCCTGCGTGGCAGACCACGTCGTGTACGGGGCCTGCGGCATCTGGGCGACGGGTTCGTCAGGCACGGCGGTCTCAGGCACAGCAGCCTCGGGCACGGCGCTCTCAGGCGCACCGGTCTCAGGCACAACAACCTCAGGCGCACCGGTCTGTGCCACGACGACCTCAGGCTCGGTGGTCTCTGGCACGGTGGTCTCTGGCACGGTGGTCTCTGGCACGGTGGTCTCGGACCCAGGAGCCTCGGGCACAGAAGCCTCAGCCGCAGGCGTGCCAGTCGCAAGGGCCGGCTCGGCGGTCGGTTCCTCGGCAGACGCGGCGCCCTCCGCAGGGGTGCCCTCGGGCGGGGTCGGGGTGTCGGTGCTCATCGGTGGGCTCCGTTCGGGTCGTTGGTCTGGTCGAGCCAGCGCAGGACGGCCAGGACGCGACGGTGGTCGTCGGCGTCGGGCGGCAGGTCGAGCTTGGCGAGGATCGAGGTGACGTGTTTTTCCACAGCAGGCAGGCCCACGACGAGCCGGTCGGCGATAGCGGTGTTCGACCGTCCCTCAGCCATGAGGGTCAGTACCTCGCGTTCGCGGGCGGTGAGGCGTTCGGTGCCGCTGCGCGGCGTGCGCGCCAGGATCTGCGCGACGACCTCCGGGTCGATGACGGTCCCGCCGTCGGCGACACGGGCCACAGCGTCGAGGAACTCCTCGACATCGGCCACACGGTCTTTGAGCACGTAGCCCAGACCGCGCGGGTCGGTGGTGAACAGCTCGCGGGCGTAGCGCTGCTCGACGTACTGCGAGAGCACCAGGACCGGCAGACTGCGGTGCACCGAGCGCAGGTGGATCGCGGCGCGCAACCCCTCGTCGGTGTGCGTGGGGGGCATACGCACGTCGGTGATGACCAGGTCGGGCAGGGTTGCCGGGCTGGCCAGCGCGGCGACGAGGTCGTCAGCGGTGGAACAGCCCGCGACGTCGTGGCCCTCGGCCTCCAGCAGACGGGTCAGCCCGTCGAGCAGCAGGACCGAATCTTCGGCGATCACGATACGCATGGCACCTCCACAGTGAGCCTGGTGCCACCGTCAGGCGGGCTGACCAGGTCGAACGTTCCGTCAAGGGCGGCGACGCGGGCACGCAGCCCGTCCAGGCCAGTCCCCGACGAAGCGTCAGCACCGCCCACCCCGTCGTCGGTGACCACGACACGCAAAAGGCCGCGGGCGGGCGTGTCCCACCCGAAACGGCGCTCGCAGGTGACTTCGACGGTCGCCGAGCTGGCGTGGGCATGCTTGGCAGTGTTCGTCAACGCCTCGGCGACGACGAAGTACGCGGCGGCCTGCGCCGACGGTCCGCAGGCCGCGAGCGCCTGCGGGTCGCCCACGACGACCTCGACCGGGACAGGGGTGCGTGCCGCGAGGGCCGACAGTGCCGCGTCCAGACCACGGTCAGCCAGGACCGCCGGGTGGATCCCGCGGACGAGGTCGCGCAGCTCGGCCAACGTCTCCTTGACCTCGGCGTGCGCGTGGTCGAGGGCGGCGACAGCGCTCTGGGGGTCTGTGGCGGCCTGCCGGCGGGCCACACCCAGCTCCACACCCAAGGCGACGAGCCGCTGCTGGGCCCCGTCGTGCAGGTCCCGTTCGATCCGGCGTCGGTCGTCGTCGGCGGCGCTGACCGCTTCGGTGCGGGTCTGGGTCAGGTGCTCGGCGCGGTGCACCATATGCCGCGCGCGGGCCTCGGCCTCACGTCGCGCGGTCTCGGCCTGCCACCGGGCAGCCTCCGCGGCTTTCTGGGCGGCGCGGGCACGCTCTGCGGCGCTCTGGGAGAGCAGCGCCCTGCCCAACGTCACCTGTGCCAGCGCGGACGCCTGCGCGACCACGGGCGTCAACCACACCAGCAGCAGCCCGAGGACCGCGACAGGCAGCGGCCCGACATTGCTCATGACATCGGCCATCGTGTGCACCGGGACGTTGCGGTGCTCGAGGTACAACGGCGCCCCGAGCCCAGCCAGCCCCATCGCGCTGAACCCGATGACCAGTGTGAACGCGATGGTCGAGGTGACCATCGAGACGGCTGCGTAGCCGATCGCCGCCCAGGAACGTCCGTCGGCCAGGGGGCTGAGAGCTGTGCGCCAGAACCCGCCGCGTGGGTTGGGCCGTCGTGGGGCCGCGACGACGTCCACCCCGGTCTGGGCGGTCAGCCGGGCGGCCTCGGCCACCGCGAACCAGTGCGCGACCCACACACCACCGAGCGCCAGCACCAACCCGATCCCCAGCGGGCTCGTGAACACCGAGACTGACACGTAGACCATTGCGGCTGCCCCCACGCAGATCAGCCAGATCCAGCCGATGACAGCCTGGCTGAACGCCCGCAAGGTCGCCGGGGAGACAGGTGCCAGCGCCAGCTCCCGGAGGCTGAACAGCGCCGGTGCGACGACTCTCAGGTCGTCGCGGGTCATGGTCGTCGAACTCATACCCACGACGCTAGTGCGCCACACCGTCGCGCGGACCCTGGCCGTCCCACCAGCTCACAGCTGGGCTACCCCTACCCCTGTGTTGTGCCAGGCGGGTGCCACGACCACCCCTTGCCCGGGGCTACTTGCGCTTGAACGCCATCTCGGCGCCGTTGCCCATGTCCATCTTCAGGGTTGAGCCTGAGCACGAGGCGACCGCCGGTTCGCTGCTGTCCTCCCACGCACCACCCAGGTCTTCGGTGGTGCTCTCACCGTCGATCGTGGTCTTCATCGTCCCCCTGGCCTCGGAGAGAGTCATCTCGATATTGTCGTCAGGCCCTGACCACGTACCTTTGATAGTCGCGTCGACGATCAGGTCTGCCTTTTCGTTCCCGGAAGAGACGGCCACGGCCATGTCCCAACGTCCGTTGAAGTTGGTCCTGGTGAACTCGAGGGTGAACGCACCGCTGGCGTCGACGTTGAACTCTGGGTCGTCGGGCAAGCCCAGCGCTTCGAGCACAGTGTCCTTGTCAGACTCCCACTTGCCGACCGGGCAGGCGTCGTTGCCGCTGCCGCGGCCAGCGTCGTTGTTGCCCTGGTCACACCCAGCAACCAGGCCAAGGACGAGGGCAAACATAGGAACCGCGATCAGTGCAGTGCGACGCATCGTCTTTCCTTGTCTCAAGGCGGGACGGTGCCGGGCGGCACCGCCCAGGTGGCGTGGGGACGCCACGGCGCGGTCAGCGTACTGCGCACGACATCAGTCGGCCCGTCGAGCCTGTGGCCCCGTCGAGCCCGTGGCCCCGTCGAACCTGTGACTACAGTGAACCTGTGACTGCGCAAGCCCGGGCCCTGCCACGTATGGCTGGCGACACCACAGCGCAGCGCCCCTGGCCGGTGCGTCACCTGGCACCGAAAGTCGCCGACCATATCGCCAAGATGCCGTGGGTGTGGGTCGAGGGGCAGGTGCTCAACCTCAAACGCTGGAACCAGCGGGTGTTCTGCACCCTGCGCGACACCGACGTGGACATGTCTTTGCGGGTCGTGGTCGACGCGCACGTGGTCGACCGGCTGGACCTGCGCGACGGGGCGCACCTGGTGGTGCACGTCCGCCCCGAGCTCTACGCCAGACGCGGCGAGCTGACGTTCGCAGCCGACCGGGTCGAGCTGGTGGGGCTGGGCGAGCTGCTGGCACGTATCGAGCACCTACGGGGTGTGCTGGGGGCCGAGGGGTTGTTCGACCCGGCACGCAAGAAACCCCTGCCGTTCTTCCCGCAGGTGGTGGGCCTGGTGTGCGCGCAGCAAGGCGACGCGGAGCACGACGTGGTGACCAACGCACGTGCACGCTGGCCCGGGGTACGGTTCGAGGTCCGGCGGGTCACGGTGCAAGGGGCGCACGCGGTGCCCCAGGTGGTCGCGGCCCTGGTCGACCTGGACGCCGACCCGCAGGTCGACGTGCTCGTCGTCGCCCGCGGCGGCGGGTCGTTCGAAGACCTGCTGCCGTTCAGCAACGAGGCGCTCGTCCGCGCGGCCGCGGCGTGCCGCACTCCCCTGGTCAGCGCCATCGGCCACGAGATGGACCACCCGCTGCTGGACCTGGTCGCCGACGTGCGCGCGTCCACACCCACCGACGCAGGCAAACGTGTCGTCCCGGACGTCACCGCCGAACGTGCAGCCCTCGTCCAGTCACGCACCCGTGTGCGCCGTGCGGTCGACCGGCGCCTGGTCACCGAACACCAGAGGCTCGACCTGCTGCGCACCCGCCCCGTCCTCGTCCGCCCGTGGACCTTGCTCGACCCCCACACCCAAGCGCTGGCCACCGCCCGCGACCGTGTTGCCCGGGCCGTCACCACTCGTGTCACCGAGGCGACCGCCGACCTGTCCCGCCTGTCCACCGCTCTGCACACCCTGTCCCCCCAAGCCACCTTGGACCGCGGCTACGCCGTCGTGCGCCTGGGCGACGGAACCGTCCTGCGCCGCCGCACCCAGGTACGGGTCGGCGACCACCTCACCATCCGCCTCGCCGAAGGCCAGGTCCCCGCCGACGTCACCCGCAAACCCCGGACCACCTGATGACACACCTGGGGGGTCACACGCCGCCCACGAAGGTCGCACCCACATGTGAGCGCCACGACCTCGTTCAGTGTGGTCGAGACCGCTCACCATATGGTGAGCGGTCTCGACCACACTGAACGAGGTTGTCAGCCCGGGGCAGGCGCTAGATGGTGATCCGGTCAGGCAGTGCCGCCGTGGCCCACCGCTACCAGGCCGATACCACGTCCACACCTAGCCACCGGTGCTCGCCGCGGCCGGTGCACGATCGGTATGTCGCTCTGGAAGACTAGGCCGCGTGGACAAGGTGCCGGTAGAGCAGCTGGGGTACGAGCAGGCTCGAGACGAGCTGGCTGCGGTGGTGGCGCAGCTGGAGTCGGGGGCAGGGACCTTGGAAGAGGCCTTGGACCTGTGGGAACGCGGTGAGGCTCTGGCCGGTCGGTGCCAGCAGTGGCTTGACGGTGCCCGTGAACGGCTGACCGCCGCGCGCGAGGGCAGCCCAACCGGTCCTGCTGGGGACGAGTGATGGTGTGGACCACGCGTTGGTGGTCGGAGAGGCGCTGGTCGACGTGGTCGTCCGCGCCGACGCGACCAGCGACCGGCACCCTGGGGGTTCGCCCGCCAATGTCGCCGTAGGGCTGGGGCGACTGGGCCGGGACGTGGAGCTGGCGACGTGGATCGGCGACGACGATGACGGGGCCAAGGTCCGCGACCACCTGGGCGCGTCGGGGGTCCGGCTGGTGGCAGGGTCTGAGACAGCGCAGCGTACGTCGGTCGCCACGGCACGGCTGGACCCCGGGGGTGCTGCGGCCTACACCTTCGACCTGGCCTGGGACCTGCCGACCGAGCTTGTCCCTCGCCCGGCCCCGCTGGTGGTGCACACCGGGTCGATCGCCACCTTGCTGCCACCGGGCGCCGACGCGGTGACGTGTGTGCTGGACCAGCACCGCCCGACGAGCACCATCACCTACGACCCGAACCTGCGACCCTCCATCGTCGGACCTGTCGGCCCCGCACGACGGACCGTCGAACACCTGGTCACCATGTGCGACGTCGTCAAAGCCTCCGCCGAGGACCTGGCCTGGCTGCTGCCCGACGAGGACCCCGCCGATGTCGCCACCCGGTGGGCGAGCGCCGGGCCAGGCCTCGTCGTGGTGACCCTCGGCAGCGCCGGAGCCCTGGCGGTGACCGCCGCGGGAGCCAAGGTCCGCACCGCCGCACCGCACGTCACCGTCGCCGACACGGTCGGCGCTGGCGACTCCTTCATGGCTGGCCTCATCGACGGCCTGTGGTCAGCGGACCTGCTCGGGTCCGACCACCGTGAAGCCCTGCGCACCGCACCAGCGGCGACCATGGAGCAGGTCCTGACCCGCTGTACCCAGATCGCCACAATCACCTGCTCCCGCCCCGGTGCCGACCCACCCACGCCCGCTGAGCTCGCCTCCAGCGGCTGGTAGCGCCGCTGGCCCAGTTTTCCATCCCGCCAAGGCAAGGCATCCACGCAGAGGCAAGTCTTCAAACCCTTGCTTCTGCGTGAACACCTTGCCTTCGCGGGGTCACCGTTCGGCGAGGGGGCTTCGCGAGCCGTCCCCAGGCCACGGCGGTGGGAGGGTTGTCCCAAAGCGTCGTCCACGACGGTGGACAATGCGGTGGAGTGGGTGGATGACGATACGACCTGGTTCCCAGCCGTCTGCCCCGCCACGGCTGCCGGAGGTGTTCTTCGCCCGTGACCACGACACAGCCCGCGTCGCTGGACGGGTGCGAGCCGCGCAGTGGGAGCCGCTGGCCCGCGGCGCCTATGTCGCTGCTGGTGCGGTGACCAGCGAGAAAGACCGTGCGTTGGCGCAGATGGTGGCCGTGCACCACCGGGTGCGCGTCGAGCACTGGTTCAGCCATGAGTCAGCCGCGGTGCTACGTGGTCTGCGGGTGTGGCGAGACCCGACGACAACACACCTGCGGCAAGCCCGTCGCCCCGACCGCAACCCGGACCCGACGGTGCGGCGCCATCTGCCAGCTGTTCCTGTGGAGCACCGCGCGCAGGTCAGCGGGCTGCCTGTGACGAGCCTGGAGGCGACCGTCGTCGACTGCGCCCGGTCGTTGCCACCTCTGGACGCGTTGGTGATCGCCGACGCGGCAGTCCGGTCGGGCGCCGACCTCGCCAAGGCCAATGCTCTGCTCGCTGAGATGCCCGGACTCCCCGGGGTGCGCGCTGCGGCACACGTCCTCGCCCTCGCCGACCCCGGAGCCGAGTCGGCCCCAGAGACCGCTGTGCGCTACTACATGCTCGCCGCAGGGCTGCCGGCGCCCCAGACTCAAGTTGAGGTCAAGACCTGGCACAAGACGTACTGGAGCGACCTGGGCTACCCACAGCACAAACTGCTCATCGAGTATGACGGTCGCAGCAAGTACACCGGCAACGAATGGCTGCGCGAGAAACGGCGTATGGACGCCATCGTCGAGGCCGGGTTCCGCATCGTCCGCGCGACAGCAGACGACCTACACAAACCCGCTTGCCTCGTCGCCCGCATCCGCCAGCTCCTGGTCGACGAGGCCATCCACCCCCGGCCCTACCTCCGCTGAACCCCAGCCTGGATGTCTGGACCCAAGGCAAGACTTCCACGCGGAGGCAAGTCTTCAAACCCTTGCTTCTGCGTGAACACCTTGCCTTCGCGGGGATCTGCTCACAGCGCTTGTTCGTCTGGTTGACTGGGAGGACGGCTGATCGGGAGGTTGATGGTGGACGTCCTTGGGGTGCACGGTATCGCGCAACGGGGGGCGCGGGACCTGTCTGACACGTGGAGCGAGGCGTTGGAGGAGGGGTGGCCTGACGGGGCTGGTATGGCGCCGGCTGTTGACGTGCCGTACCTGGCGGGGGCGTTGTCGCAGACCCGGGGGCACCTGGGCGACGACGACATGCCGTTCGAGGCTGACGAGGCGCAGTTCTTGTGGCAGGCCGCCTGCGAACAGCTCGGCGACCTGGACGACGACGCGCTCGACCAGCTGCTCGCCGACCATGCGACCTTGGGCAGGGCGCTGCCGCCAGGCATGGTCGCGGCGGCGGGGCAGGTGGACGAACGGTTCGGGGCGGTGCTGCGCCTGACCGGTCCGGTGTGGCCGGGCACGTTGCGCGAGGTGTACCGGTACCTGAACAGCGCCGACGTGCGCGACGACGTGTACCGCGAGCTGTTCCGCTACGGTGACCGGCCGGCTCCTGACCTGGTGATCGGCCACTCGCTGGGCTCTGTGATGGCCTACGACGTCGCCGTCCACCGCGGCGGGGTGCCACGCCTGCTCACCGTCGGTTCGCCCCTGGCGCTGCGGACCGTCCGCGAGCACCCCATGTTGCTCGTCGACGCGTCCGCCCCACCACAGACCTGGGTCAACGTCTACGACCACGCCGATATCGTCGCCGCTGGCAAGGGCCTGGCGGAGTTCTGGCCGCACGTGGCAGACATCGAGGTCCACAACGGCCGCGACGCCCACGGGATCCGCCCGTACCTCTCCCAGCCACAGGTCGGCGCTGCTGTCGCGGGGATGCTCGGGACGCCAACCATGACTGACGATCGACCTGACGACACCCCAGCGCCACAGGTGCAGCACGACCTCAGTCTTGAGCCGTTCGGTCCGACGACGCCCGAGGGTTGACAGTGAGCGCCAAGCAGCGCGGGCTGGTCTCAGCCCACCGGGGCGGGGCCGGACGTGACCACGCGGACGAGAACAGCCGCTCGGGGCTGGAACGCGCGGCGCGGCTGGGGTGCGAGTATGTCGAGTTCGACGTCCAGGTGACCGCCGACGGGCAGTACGTGCTGTTCCACGACAGCCGTCTGCGCGTCGCCGGGAAGGTCGTGCCTGTCAACCGCGTGCGGTACGAGACGTTGGTCGAGACGCTCGACGACGTCGTGACGCTCGACCAGGCCGCGCAGATCCTGGCAGGAAAGGCCAAAGCGCACGTCGACCTGAAGTTCGGGTCATCGGCCCGGGCCTATGAGCACCCGGAGACGACCCACGAGGTCAAAGCCGTCGCACAGGTCCTCGAACACCTCGGCCCCGACAGCTTCATCGTCACCACCGCCTACGACCGGTCAGTACGCGTCCTGCGGGACTGGGCAGACACCCACGCCCCCGGGCTGCTCGTCGGACTGTCCATCGGCCAGGGCCTGGTCGGTGTCGGACCCGTGCGCCTGTACCGGTGGTCCGAGCTGTTCCCCCGCCGCCGCCTTGCGTCGAGCCGCGCCAACCTCGTCGTCGCCTACAAAGGCCTGGCCCGTGTCCGCGTCGCGACAGTCGCCCGCCGCCTAGCCATCCCCCTCCTGGTGTGGACCGTCGACACCCCCCGCGCCCTGCGCCACTGGCTGCCCCGCTCCTGGCTGGTCACCACCAACCACCCCACCCGCGCCCTGACCCTGCGTGCCGAAGACCCAAGAGAGGGCACATGAAGCCCCGGCTCGCCCGACCCTGTAGCCCGCAACTCGCGGGGTTCCGCACAGTTGATGCTGAGTGCAACAACGCACGTGGTCAGGCGAGAAGTTCGAGCCGTTCCACTACCGCGAACGCACGGGTGCCGAGGTGGACCTGGTGGTCGAACTGGAGGCGTTGCTCAGAGGAGTTCTGCGAGTGAGGCGCGGTGCTCGACCTCGCCGACACGGACGATGATGGTCGCTTCGGCTCCGACGGCGTCGAAGTACGCCTTGAGCGTGGACAGGAGCATGTCGGGGCGTGCTTCGAGGCGCGACACACTGGTCTGCCGAATGCCCATCTTGCGGGCTACTTCGGCTTGGGTGAGTGCTGCTACCTGCCGGATGGTGGCAAGGCCGATGCGGTACTCACGTTCCATCTGGTCGCGGGCAGCGTCACGTCCGCTCTTGTCGTCGTTGAGGCCTGCGATGGACTCGAGTGCGGCGAACACGTCGTCAGCTGGGGCGAAGTGGTCGTGCTCAATGGCCATCTCCGGCACCTCCATTCTCGCGTTTCCACTGGTCAACCGCTTGGTCTGCCCTGCTCCCGAACCTGTCGCGATCAGCGAAGTTCCACCACCCCAGTATGCCCTGTAGGGCGTACGCCTTCAAAGGCGTATCGTGACTGAGATGCAGGACGGCGAGCTGCTCGACCTGGCCGGGAACTAGATGTGACGCAAGAGAAGGAAAGCTGGCTGACCAAACTCATGGTCGGTGGTACTCGCCAGCGCCGCGGTGAATGCGTCGAGGGCCGAGGCTGTGGCCAGGACGAAACGGACCTTGGTCACCGATGGGGCTCGCCCCAGGCAGAAGGGGTCGATCCGGTCGATCTGACTGAGGGGTACTGGTTCGCCGGTCGAGCACAGGCTTGCGGACACCGGGCCGATGAGCGGTCGTTCGCTGCCATGAGGACCGAACTCGATCCACGAGGTGAGTGGCATCGGTTCGCTGTCACCCCAGGGATGACCGATGACCACGAGGACATCCTCGGGGTCGGGCCGCGTCCGCCGGGCAGCGATCTTGGTGATGCCGGCCGGGACTCCGGCCCTCCTGCGGCACCTCATGAGCTTGTGCCAGTGACGGACAGCGGCCACGCCGGTGCGGGCGACCACGTCCACGTCCCAGCCGTAGGAACCGGCGCTGATCGCCGGGAAGGCCACAGACTTCGCCCCCAGCCAGTTGGCAATGTTCAGGCTGGTGATGAAGCACGACGTCAGGACGGCTGGGTCGCGCTGGCCACGGTTCCAGTTGGGGCCGACAGTGTGGATCACCCATCGTGCGGGTAGGTCGAACCCGTCGGTGGCAACGGCCCTGCCCGGTGACAGCCCGTCGGGCACTCGGGTGCGCCGCAGCCGACGGCACGCCTCGAGCAGCTTCGGCCCGGCCGCGGCGTGGATCGCCCCGTCGACCCCTCCTCCGCCGAGCAGGACCGGGTTCGCCGCGTTGACGATCGCATCGACGGCGACCGTCGTCAGGTCTCCCCGTTCAGCAGTGATCCGCACGTCCTCATCATGCCCTGGTCGTGGTCACCTCCGGAATATGGGCTGTGGGGCCAGTCTCACCTGCGAGAGCCTTGCTCACACGTGAGAGCAGTTGTGTGAGCAAGGCGATCTCATACTCACCTGCGGGTGGCCACTGCAGGCAGGAGCGAAGCCTGCGTTCCAACGAACTGACCGCTGCATTCCAACGAACTGACGGCTGCGTTTCAACGAACTCGGGCTTGCCCTCGGGTGCTGAGTGCAGCAACGCACGCTGGAGCTCACCGGCTCCGATCATCTGGTCGATCGTCGTGCGCCCCTGCTCCCACCGCATCGCTGCCCCCTCTGGTTGATGCCGATGATAACAACAGGGGGACAGTCGGGCGGTCCTTGACGGCGCGGACGAAGGTGTCTTCGGGGTTGGGGTTCGCCCAGTACTCGGGGGCGACACGGCGGATGTTCACCGCGCGGTGGAGCCGGGCTTGGGCCCTGGTGGCTGCCTCGTCGAGCAGGTCGAACGGTGTGGTGCCAACGACGAGCACGTCCACGTCGCCGGGCACCGGGCCTGGTTCGCCAGCGTGGCGGGCGGCCCACAAGCCGAACACCAGGGCTGTGTCGATACCGGGCAGCCCGCCCAGCTCGTCGCTCAAGACAGGCACGGGGCCGTAGGTGACTGCGAGCAGGTCCGTCAGGGGCCGCACCACAGGGTTGTCGGCGGGCCGCCGGACCAGCCGTAGGTTCCCCAGGCGCCGGTCAGCGAGGTATCCGACGCTCACCAGGCGTTGGACCTCGTGCGCGGTGGCCTTGAGGCTCGCTCCGGCCAGGGCAGACAGCTCGGTGACGGAGAACTCACGGTCTGGCGACAGGTACACGGCAGCGAGGATCTCGCCCTGGACTGCCGAGCGCAGCAGTGGGAGCAGGGCGGAGGCAGATACTCGCATAAGAAAGCAGTGTAGCAAGCACTCTTACACGACTAGTAAGACGAAATCGATATGCCTTGACAGATGTGGTGCTGGCGGGATGCGGCGCAAGGAGGAGAAGAGTCGCAGCAGCGCTGCGGCCGCTCGAATCGACAACGCCGCGTGGATATCGATTACGCCCCACTAGAAGTCGTCGAACGGGTTGAGGCAGCGGACGCCGAGCGGTGCGAAGTGCCGGACGTTCCGGGTGACGACGGTCATGCCGTTTGCCTCGGCGACCGCTGCGATGAGGGCGTCGTTGGCAGGGGCGTTCTCGGGGACCGGGTACCGGCCGTAGATCCGGGCGGCTCGCGCGTCGAACGCGAGCACGCGACCTGACGTTGAGAAGGCGGGCAGGACCTGAGCCTCGAACCACTCGCGGAGGATCGCTCCGGTGCGCGGGTCGTCGCGTTCCTTCCTGCGTACGCCCTGCTCGATCTCTCCCAGTGTCAGCGCGGTCGTGTACTGGTCGACCAGCGGGACGCTGCGGAGCCAAGCTTCGACCTTCGGCTCTCGCCCTGGCACGCGGACAGCAGAGATGACATTGGTGTCCAGCACGTACATCAGAAATCGACCTCGCGGACCTCGAACCGGATGGGTTCGGGATGCCAGTCGAAGTCGGCCTCGGGGCGCGGGTCGACGAGCAGGTCGACGAGCGTCTGCTCGGGCGCGGCGAGCGCAGCGGTGAGGATCGTACGGGCCTCCGCCTCGACCGATCGGTGGTTGCGGGCCGCGCGGGCTCGCAGGCTCGACTTCGTCCCGTCGGGCAGGTTGCGGATAAGAACCTGTTCCACGCGGACCACCTCCAGATCGATATCAATAGTATGATAGCACACCGGAGACCTCATGACCTGGCCCCCGGAACAGGCGAAGTTGTCCTACCCCAGCGCCAGCTAACCGGGCGGGGCGCCTCGCGGCGTCGGTTGCGCCCGACCTCCCTGACGA
Source organism: Micrococcales bacterium (assembly GCA_009779195.1). Classification (GTDB taxonomy): domain Bacteria; phylum Actinomycetota; class Actinomycetes; order Actinomycetales; family Cellulomonadaceae; genus Cellulomonas. The sequence goes on along the minus strand of WRET01000001.1, from coordinate 87,907 downwards.
CCTCGTTCATCGTGGTCGAGACCGTTCACAATGGTGAACGGTCTCGACCAAAGTGAACGTGGTCGTGGCACGGACCGGCTCTCGGGCGGGTCAGGGGTCTGAGGGGTCGGGGCGTAGCTCGTGGGGGAGGGCGAAGCGGAGGGACTCGGTGGTGGTGCGGACTTCTTCGACATCGGCGAAACCGTGGGTGGCCAGGACGGAGAGGAGCTCGGTGACCAGGACGTCAGGGACTGAGGCGCCGGAGGTGACGCCGACGGTCGTCGCGCCTTCGAGCCAGGTGGGGTTGACCTCGTCGGCGGTGTCCACGCGGTAGGCGCGGGCGCCGGCTTCGCGGGCGACCTCGACGAGACGGACCGAGTTCGACGAGTTGGCCGAACCGACGACGATGACCACGTCGCAGCGTGGGGCCATGGCTTTGACCGCGACCTGGCGGTTCTGGGTGGCGTAGCAGATGTCGTCTGAGGGGGGGTCGGCGAGGTTGGGGAAACGGCGGCGCAGACGGGCGACGGTCTGCGTGGTCTCGTCCACCGACAGCGTGGTCTGCGAGATCCAGATGACCTTGTCGGGGTCGCGGACGGTCACCTGGTCCACCACGGCCTGCTCGGCGTCCGGGCCCGTGGCCTGACCGGTGTCGACGACGTGCACGTGGTCGGGGGCCTCCCCCTGGGTGCCTTCGACCTCTTCGTGGCCTGCGTGCCCGATGAGCAAGATGTCCAGGCCCTGGCTGGCGAACCGCACTGCCTCTTTGTGGACCTTGGTCACCAACGGGCAGGTGGCGTCGATCGTCCGCAGACCCCGCGCGGACGCCCGTGCTCGCACCGCCGGAGAGACCCCGTGCGCAGAGAACACCACCCGTGCCCCGGCCGGCACGTCGTCGACCTCGTCGACGAACACGGCGCCACGGTCGGCCAGCGTCGCCACGACGTGCCGGTTGTGCACGATCTCCTTGCGCACGTACACCGGCGGCCCGTACATCTCCAGCGCCCGTTCCACCGCCACGACCGCCCGGTCGACCCCCGCGCAGTACCCACGCGGCGCCGCGACCAGCACCTGCTTGCCCTCGTCCACTCCCCCAGTCTACGAAAGGCCCACCCGCTGCCGGGCACGCAGGGACTGTCAACACCCACAAAAGCGAGCCACGCGGTGAGAGCCGATGATCAGCTCTCACCGCGTGACTCAGCGACGTAGCAAGTGGGGAGCACAGGCTTGTTCCCACGCCCCCACCTGAGCTGCGAAAGGCGACGGAGAACCGTCGCCAGGACTGGCTACACCTCCGCGGCGCGACGGTCGCGGACGATCAGCAGGTCGCTGCTCAGGCTGGACGACGTCGGCCCCAAGCACGGCGACCACAGCTCTGCATACCTGTCTCGGGAGCCGTTTTCACCCGCTGCCCAACCGCCAGCACACATGGGACGGACAGCGCCGATGACGTTGTGCACCCGCCTGACCAGCCACGCAGATGCGTATGAGCACCCCCAGGAACGAAGTGACAGATTGTCAAGACCGGTTCGTCCGGGTCCTAATCGACGCCTGCGACCTGCCGACGGGAGGGGGGACGACGACGTGGCTCTTTGGGAGACCGACGTGCACAAGCACCTGACTGCCAGCGCTGGGGCGACCGAGACGACCCGTCGCAGACGACGGTCCCTGCTAGGAGCGGCCGCCGCTGTGGCACTGCTGCTGACAGGGTGCGCCGCCGAGAGCGGCGGCGAGCACCAGACCCACGGCGGCGAGGCGGCGCTGGTCCTGCCGGACCTGTCAGCGGTGTCGTTGGCAGGCGGGGTGTCAGGACGTCTGGTGCTGACGCTGGGCCTGGTCGTGTGCCTGACAGGGCTGGGTTTCGGCGTGGCGACGTTCGTGGGGCTGCGCAAGCTGCCGGTGCACCCGTCGATGCGCGAAGTCTCCGAGCTCATCTACTCCACCTGCCAGACGTACCTGGTACGCCAAGGACGTTTCCTGCTGACCTTGTGGGTGTTCATCGCCACGGTCATCGTCGTGTACTACCGGGCGCTGGTGGGGTTCACCTGGGGGCGTGTGACCGTCATCATCGCGTTCTCGATGCTGGGGATGGCCGGCTCCTACGGTGTGGCGTGGTTCGGGATCCGGGTCAACACCTTCGCCAACTCACGCACCGCCCACGCGGCGCTGGCCGGCAAACCGCTACCCGTCCACCGCATCCCCATGCGTTCAGGGATGAGCATCGGCATGGTGCTGATCTCCACCGAGCTGGCGATGATGCTGGTCATCTTGCTGTGGCTACCCGCAGACCTGGCCGGGGCGTGTTTCATCGGGTTCGCGATCGGCGAGTCGCTGGGCGCCTCCGCGCTGCGTATCGCCGGGGGGATCTTCACCAAGATCGCCGATATCGGCTCAGACCTGATGAAGATCGCGTTCAAGATCAAAGAAGACGACGCGCGCAACCCTGGGGTGATCGCCGACTGCACCGGTGACAACGCCGGCGACTCCGTAGGCCCCTCAGCCGACGGGTTCGAGACCTACGGGGTGACCGGGGTGGCGCTGGTGACGTTCGTGCTGCTGGGTGTGCACGACCCGGTGGTCCAGGCGACGTTGCTGGTGTGGCTGTTCACGGTACGTGCGGTCATGCTCATCGCCTCGGCCGCCTCGTACCTGGTCAACGACCTGGTGGTGGTCCGCCGGTACCGCGGTGCCGAACGGATGGATTTCGAGCAGCCCCTCACCCAGCTGGTCTGGGTCACCTCCGCGACATCGATCGCGCTCACATACCTCACCTCGCGCATGGCGCTTGGCGACCTGGCCAACGGGACATGGTGGAAGCTGGCCACCATCGTCTCGTGCGGCACGCTCGCCGGGGCTCTGATCCCCGAGCTGGTCAAGGTGTTCACCTCCACCTCGTCCAAGCACGTGCGCGAGGTGGTCAAATCCTCCCGCGAGGGCGGACCCAGCCTGAACATCTTGTCTGGGCTGGTCGCGGGCAACTTCTCCGGGTACTGGCTGGGGGCGGCGATCGTCAGCCTCATGGGCGGTGCGTTCCTCATCAGCGAACAAGGGTTGGACGCGCTGATGACCGCCCCGGCGGTGTTCGCGTTCGGCCTGGTCGCGTTCGGTTTCTTGGGTATGGGTCCGGTGACGATCGCCGTGGACTCCTACGGCCCGGTCACCGACAACGCGCAGTCGGTGTACGAGCTGTCGCTCATCGAAGAGGTCCCAGACATCGACGCCGAGCTGCGCACCGAGTACGGCATCGAACCTGCCTGGAGCGCCGCCAAGCTCATGCTCGAAGAGAACGACGGGGCGGGCAACACCTTCAAGGCCACCGCCAAACCTGTGCTCATCGGCACAGCAGTCGTCGGGGCGACGACGATGATCTTCTCGATCGTCATGTCGCTGACCGACGGCCTGACACGCAACCTGGACAACCTGTCGCTGCTGCACCCTCCGTTCCTGCTCGGGCTGGTCAGCGGCGGTGCGGTGGTCTACTGGTTCACCGGCGCGTCGATCCAGGCGGTGACCACAGGGTCATACCGGGCGGTGGAGTTCATCAAGGACAACATCAAGCTCGACGGGGTGACCAAAGCCAGCGAGGCCGACTCGCGGCGTGTGGTCGACATCTGCACCCAGTACGCCCAGCAGGGCATGCTCACGATGTTCTTGGCCGTGTTCTTCGCGACGCTGTCGTTCGCGTTCGTCGAACCGTACTTCTTCATCGGATACCTGGTGTCCATCGCGGTGTTCGGCCTGTACCAGGCGATCTTCATGGCCAACGCCGGGGGTGCGTGGGACAACGCCAAGAAGGTCGTCGAGGTCGACCTGCACGCCAAAGGCACCGCCCTGCACGACGCGACGATCGTCGGCGACACCGTCGGCGACCCGTACAAAGACACCTCGTCGGTGGCCCTCAACCCCGTCATCAAGTTCACGACGCTGTTCGGGCTCCTGGCTGTCGAGCTCGCGGTGAGCCTCACCGGGCAGGGCCGCGGCACGCTCGTGCACGTGCTCGCCGGGGTGTTCTTCGTGGTCTCGGCGTTCTTCGTGCACCGGTCGTTCTACGGGATGCGGATCCGCGGCGGCGTGGGCCAGTCTGGGGGCCTGCCCGCCGAGCCTGCTGAACCCGCGGGCGCGCAGGACGCAGCTCCGGACGCTCCGGCACGCCCGCACAGGCAAGACCCCGCGATCCCGCGCCCGCGCCCAGGGCTGGACCCGCCGGTGGACACCGCTGATGTGGGCGCCACGTCCACGAGCGAAGAGCAGGAGCAGTGATGAAACGTCTGGCGATCAAGTGGGACCAGGTCGTCGTCGACCCCGACGGACGCGTCGGCGGGCACGACGCAGGCGCGACCCTCGTGCGGCGGCTGCTGCGCCTAGGAGCCCACAACGGTTTCGCCCCGACGCTCGTCGGCCCCGCGACCCGGCGGTGCGACGGGTTCGACCAGGTGCCGCTGGAGTTCGTCGAGGCTGAGAGCACCGTCGTGGTCAACCTCGACGTGCTGGACTCGATGGAAGTGTGGCGGACCCTGCGCGGCTGCTGCCCGCAACCAGCCCTCATGAACTTCCAGTGGGCACCCACCGCGCGCTACGCCGACAAAGTCCCGCAGCTGACCGAGGCGCTGAGCTTCGCCCTGTTCCCCACCTTCGCCAACTCCGAACGCACCGCGTCGGAGGTGCGCGAGGTCATCCACCGCTGGACCGCCCCCGCCGTCGCAGCAGAAGCGCAGGTCGCGTGGGTGAACCTGGGGTTCCGGGTGGGCCACGTGCAAGAACGCAACGAACCGGACGTACCGGTGGTGCTGTACCCGGCGATCTACCTGTCCGAGCGCAAACAGCCCAAGATGTTCCTCGACGTGGTCGAACGGGTGCACAAGAAGGTACCGGTCCGTGTGGAGATGCGTCTGCACGAGTCGCACCTGGTCTCCGAGCTGGCGATGAGCGTGTCGGCCAAGGACTGGGTGTGGGTCGGACCGTTGACCGCCACCCGCGGGTCGTACTGGGAGGCTCTGGCGTCCACCACGGCGTTCTTGGCCACCGCGACCGAGGAGTCCTACGGGCTGGCGTACGTCGAAGCGCTCGCCGCAGGTGTCATCGGGATCCTGCCGGACGCTGGTTGGGCGCACGCGCTGGTCCCTGAAGGATATCCGTTCTTCTGGCACTCCCGCGACGAGGCCGAGGCGTTGCTGCTGCGTGCCGTACGTGAACCCGACACCTGTCGCGCAGAGCTAGACGCGCTGGTCAACGGGCAGTTCACCGCGTGGATCGCCGACAAGCACGACGACCATTCCTTCGAAGAAGTCCTCACCAGACAGCTCGTAGAGTGGTTCGGCTGACCACCCTTCTGGGTTCTTTCCCGAGCGAACGCCCAGCGCGCGAGAGCGATGTCGGGCACTCTTAGAGGCGTGTCTGAGGTCCCCGACCTAAGTGACGCACGACGTCGGCGACGCCCCGTGCTGGTTGACGCCTGCATTCACATCGACCCACAGCGGTCTTCGGCACGCACCGCACGGCACTGGGTGATGTCCACCCTCGGGGAAGCTGGGGTCGGAGGATCGGCCAACCAGGTTGTCGAGCTGTTGACCGCTGAGCTCGTCGGCCAGGCCCTGCTACGCTCCCCCGAGCACGTCACCGTCCGGGCCAGCTTCGACGGGCAGTCCGCCCGAGTCGAGGTGGTCGACGATGCGCGTGACTCGTCCGACCCGAGCCCGCCGGTCCTGGCGATCCTGGACGCGCTGGCCGAGTCCTGGGGCGTGCTGGACGACCCAGCTGTGGGGCACACAGTCTGGGTCGAAGTCGAGACTGGAGACGACTGGTGGGGATGACCCTTGGGCAAAACGTCACCACGGAGTTGCGCGACGTGGTGCAATCGACTTGTGGCTCCGTGCAGATGGTCCTGGACGGAGAACCAGACGAAGGGCTGAAGCATGGCTGACAGCGGCACACAGGGGGCTGGCGCGGACGTCGCAGGCGCACCGGACCCTGGCGCACCAGGGATCGTCGCCGAGGTGCGTGCGGACGGTACCGGGTACGTCACCATCGACGGGGTCCGCGAGGACGTCGTGGGCTCCGACATGGCTGACGTCGGCTCCCAGATCACCGGGCGGATCGCCACGCACGCAGACTCCGCTGGCCAACCCCTGACAGCCGAGGTCCGCGACCCCGACGGGACGTGGATGCTGCTGGTGCACCCTGACGGCCGGGTCGAAGAGGCACCCGACGACACACCAACGTCCGTGCCCGTCGTCTCGCCGTCCCCGGTCACCTTGCCGGTCCCCGAGATCGTCGCACCACCAGCCAGCACCCCTGTACCGGCACCCCTGCCCGCCCGGGGCCGCACGTCACCAGCCGTGGGGCAACCCTTCTCCGGTCCGCAGCTGATCGCCCCGCCGCTGAGCGTGGCACGTTCGATCGAAGACGCCCTGCTGACCGACTACGAACCTGAGTACCGCCCGTCCATCGAGCTGGCACCAGCCAGCGAGTACCTGGCGTCCGCGGACACGTCCGCAGATGCCACGACCAGCACCTACGAACCTGAGTACCTCTCGTCGGTCAAGAGCGCGACCAGCACCTACGAAGCCGAGTACGTCTCGTCCGCCGACAGCGCGACCAGCACCTACGAACCGGGGTACGTCTCGTCCGCCGACAGCACGACCAGCACCTACGAACCCGAATACGTCTCGTCCGCCGCCGACGCCGCGACCGACCACGACCCCGAGTACCACCCGGCGGTCGACCTGTCCGAGACGGTCGCGTTCGCCTCCGAGGAGATGCCGCGGCCTGCCGAAAAGGACTACGCCGACTACCCGGCAACCCCAGAACCAGCGCCAGCCACCTCCTCGGCCTCCGACCCAGAACCCAGCCTCGGAGACCTGCTCGCCCCTCGCCGCACCCGCCAACAGGCAGTGGCCACCGAAGGGCCGCGCGCCTGGATCCGGATCCTGACCGGCGGCAAGATCTCCCCGCGCCCCGGAGAGAAAGAACGCCGTCACCTGGCCGCGATGGAAACCATCCGGCGTCCGCTGGACGGACCACGCACCATCGTCGTGGTCAACCCCAAAGGCGGGGTCCACAAAACCACCACCACGCTCATGCTCGCCGCCACCCTCGGCCAGCAGCGCGGCGGATACGCCCTGGCCTGGGACAACAACGAGACCCACGGCACCCTCGGATGGCGGTCGACGGCCAAAGGGTCCGGCGGCACCGCCCTGGACCTGCTCGCCGCCCTGCCCGAGCTCCAAGCCCTCGGCGACCTTCGCGTCGGCGACCTCGGCCCCTACATGCGCTCGCAAGGCACCGAGCAGTTCGACGTGCTCGCCTCCGACGACGACGCCGCGTCCGGCGCGTTCGTCGACGCCCACGCGTTCAACGACCTGCACGCCATGGTCACCCGGTTCTACCGGACCATCGTCATCGACACCGGCAACAACATCCGGGCGTCGAACTGGCGCGCCGCCGTCGAGGCCGCCGACCGGCTCGTCCTCGTCACCACCGTCCGCGAAGACTCCGCCCAAGCCGCAGCCTGGGCAGTCGAAGCCCTGCGCGCCGCCGGCCTGGCCGACGTCGTACGGTCAGCCGTGACGATCTTGTCCTCCCCCGAACGCCGGCCCGAGAAAGACCTCCACGAACGTCTGCGCCAGCACTTCGGCGGCCTGACCCGCACCGTCGTCGAAGTCCCCTTCGACCAGGCCCTCGTCTCCGGCGGCCCTGTCGACGTGCCGGGGCTGCGCCCGGCCACCCGCGAAGCGTGGTTGCAGGCCGCAGCTGCGGTTATCGACGGGCTGTAGCCCCGCTGTACGGCCCCCCACCTGGGCGGCGCCGTCCTGCCTGGCCTGGCCGAGCTGACGCACTTCGCCCTGACCAGCGAGGACGTGAACAACCTCAGCTGCTCAACCAGACAGAAGACGCGAGGCTGTTCAGTTCGGCATGCCTGCGCGGTTCGAGTCTCGACTGTGCAGCCCTCTCCGCGGCGGGGCACGAGCGTTGGAACCAGGCCGAACAGTCATGCACCCACCTCAGCACATACAGGACGGTCCGGTTGGCGCTCTCCTGCGAACCTGCTTACCACCGGCAGCTGGGGACGGTTCGCCGGGGCCGGCGTGTCTGGGTCCTGCAAGAGTCGTGCCTGAATGTGGTCGGCGGTCTCGATTAGTGCGCAGTTTGGATCCCGATCGTGGACAAATGGGTAGGTCAGCGCCTCGCGCCTCACCAGAACGCTCGATCGTGAGTCAAGTCAGGTCGTCTTCGGCGACAGAGTCACGGGAGGACCCCGGCAAAGATGCCGGGGTCCTCCCGGGTCCAGGATGTGCGGCGCCGCTATCCGCCAGTAGTGTTCTCGGACGACCGGCCAGTCTCGCAGGCGTTGCGGCTCCGCTTTCGATTCCGAAGGTAGTCAAGTGTTCCAGACAGCGCACCGAACACGACGCCGAACACGGCAGCCTCAACGTCAAGATGCCCGCGAACGCCTTGGTAGGCGATGAACAATGCCGCTATCAGAAAACCGCTACCGATTGACCGAAACACCATCATCCCCGCCCTATTGATGTCGAGCACGCTATCGTCTTCCAACTCACGGGGAGACCGTTGTACGTATAGTCAATCTCCACGCACCTGCCGTTCCTGTATGCTGTTTTCGTCGTGGCCGCGATGGAACTCACGATGTCATAGGCGACAAACCCGCACCCCAACTGGACCGCCGGAACGGGGACAACTGCACAGAGGATAGCCTGGTACTTGAGCTTGTCGTTCAAACCGCTGGTCACAGTCCTCTTGACCTCGCTCTTGTCGTACTTGACATAGATGAGCCGCCCCAGGCTGACACTCGGGTCTGCGACGACTGGGTAGGAGGTCTCTGCCGACGGTACAACAACCTGGACGAGAGCGCGGCCATCGACACGATAGGCCGTCTCGACCGGTTCTCCTGCGGCATCAACGGCCCACGCCTCTTCAATGCTGCCGAGCGCTACCTCGACGCCACCAGCCCGCCGGACCAGGCTGACCGTTCGGTCGGTGTGTACCACTGGGACGATACCGTCACCAAAGGTGTACGTGAACTCCCGAGGCCCGTTGGCGTCGGGAGTGATGGTCTGCAGGCGGGTCGACCCGTTGTCGAGGACCTGGACGGCAGCTGAGGCTCCGTCGTCGGTCGCGTGGTAGACGACGGTGCCGTCGTCGGCCACCTGCGCCGTGTCGACAGTGACCTCGGCAGGCAGGCTGACGGTCACCGTGGGTGCGGAGCCCGGGCCGTCGAGGACGATAGGCTGGTCGGGGTCGACAGGGACCGACACCTCGGTCGAACGCACCTCGGCGACAATCTGGTCGCCCTCGACAGCGCCTTTGACGACCTGCCCTTGGTCGGGTGCCACGTCGCCTATCAGGTCGGCCACAGCCTCGGTCGGGTCTTCACCGGCGTGTGCCGGACCGACCCCCACAGCGCCGCACAGCGCGGCAGCCGTCACTATCGCGACCCAACGCGACCGTGTGTGTGTGTTCTCATGGATGTTGCCCCTTTCAGTGCGAACTATTCGAAAAGCCAGACGAACCCCGGCCCCGTCGGACCCCTACCCGACCGTTATGCACCGTATGCCCCTGAAGGGTGAGGTGTCAATACTTCGTCGACACCGTACTGTGACTCGGGTACGACACGTCCCGGGGGCGGTGTGACACACACCCCGCACCCGAACACTCCACCACACCAAGGGCCAGCACAGCTGGCCGAGCAGGGGTGTGCCCTGGGGGCTCATGGGCGGCGGACCCGACTTCGTCTTCAAGCCTGTCGGCGTTCCATGGTACCGCAGGCACACACCCCAAGGTGCTGCCGTCACCTGCCTCGGGTTGTGCATCTCTGCCGCTGCCGCCTACACCCCGACGGTCCGACGTAGACGAGCCCGGTCACCCGTCTGACCAACCCCGCGAGGGCCCGGGTACCCATGCTGCGGAGTCGGGCCCTTGCTGTGCCCGCAGCACGCGACGACGCCTGCGCTGCCGTCGGTGGGTAGTCCACGCTCTTGGCTGCGGGAAGCCACACCTGAGAGTGTGGTCACACCGTGTCAGATCGCCGATCTCGAACGCGGTGACCTGCGGTCATGGCATTGAGGCACTCAGCCCGGATCCACCGGGTTCCGTGGGGCACGCACGGCTGGGCTGGTTCGGCGTGTCGTTATGTGGGTTCGACACATCAGCCTTCTATTCGACTGGGCAGTGTCAAGTAGACAGCAGACGTGTCGGACCTCAATCACGACACGCCGGGGCAGGTGTTCACGGACCTTGGCTGCCCGAAGCCGCGTCGGGGGGTGAGGCGAGGTCAGCGCACGTCGTCGTCGACCCAGTCCAGGGACCGGGTGACGGCTTTGCGCCACAGGCGGTAGTGCCGGTCGCGTTCGGCCGCAGGCATCTGGGGAGTCCACCGCTGGTCCTGCGACCAGTGGGAGGCGACGTCGGCGGTGCCCGACCAGAAACCCACGGCGATACCTGCGGCGTACGCGGCGCCCAGGGCTGTGGTCTCGGCGACCGTGGGCCGGACGACCGGGACGCCGAGGACGTCCGCCTGTAACTGCATGAGCAGGTCGTTGGCGACCATGCCACCGTCGACCCTCAGCTCGGTGAGGGCACCAGACCCCTGGCCCTGCGCCGGACCGGCCCGGCTGAGCCGGTCTGCGTTCATGGCGTCGAGGAGCTCACGGGTCTGGAAGGCGGTGGCTTCTAGGGCGGCGCGGGCCATGTGGGCGCTCGTGGCGTAGCGGGTCAGGCCGACGATGGTGCCGCGGGCGTCGGAACGCCAGTGGGGGGCGAACAAGCCTGAGAACGCGGGGACGATGTACACCCCACCGTTGTCGGGGACCGATGCGGCCAGGGGTTCGATCTCGGACGCGGCGGCGATGATGCCCAGGTTGTCGCGGAGCCACTGGACCAGGGAACCGGTCACGGCGACCGAACCTTCCAGGGCGTAGACAGCCTCGGCGTCGCCGAGCTGGTAGCACACGGTGGTGAGCAGGCCGTGGTGCGACGCGACAGGTTCGGTACCGGTGTTGAGCAGCATGAAGCTGCCGGTGCCGTAGGTGCTCTTGGCCTGGCCCACCTCGAAGCACGCCTGGCCGAACATGGCGGCCTGCTGGTCGCCGAGGACGGCGGCGACCCGGACCCCGGCGAGCAGGCCGTCATCTGCGCACCGTCCGTAGACCTGCGACGACGAGCAGATCTGCGGGAGCATCGACACAGGCACGCGCATCTCTGCGGCGATGTCGGTGTCCCACTCCAGGGTGCGCAGGTCCATGAGCATGGTGCGCGACGCGTTGGTCACGTCGGTGACGTGGACCCCGCCGCACGTCCCGCCGGTGAGGTTCCACAGCAGCCAGGTGTCGACCGTGCCGAAGGCGAGCCGTCCAGCCTCGGCGGCCTCCCGGGCGCCAGGGACCTCGTCGAGGATCCAGGTGGTCTTCGGGCCGGCGAAGTACGTCGCCAGGGGCAGGCCGGTGCGCTCGCGGTAGCGGTCGGGGCCGCCGCCGGCCGCACCCATCTGGTCGACGAGGTCGGCGGTGCGCACGTCTTGCCAGACGATGGCGTTGTGCACCGGCTCGCCTGTGGTCCGGTCCCACACCACCGTCGTCTCACGTTGGTTGGTCACACCGACCGCCGCGATGTCCTGGTGCGTCAGGCAGGCGCGGGCCAGGGCGATCCCTACGACCTCGCGGACGCTCGCCCAGATCTCCACCGGGTCGTGCTCCACCCACCCTGGGCGCGGGAAGACCTGCCTCAGCTCTATTTGCCCCACGGCCACGACCGCCCCGTCGTGGTCGAACACCATCGCCCGGGTGCTCGTCGTACCCTGGTCCACCGCGAGGATGTACTGCTGCGCCATGGGGCCGATCCTGCCACGGCGGTCAGGCGGGTTCTACGGGCCTGGCCAACGGCCGACGCCCAGCACAGATGGATAGGCTCATCGTGCGGTCCTGCCGGGCGCGGGGGTTGGGCATGGCACGATAATGGGGTCCGAACAGTGAGGGGGGTACCCGATGGTAGACCGAGGGTACGGGGTGCTTGCCGACGGGCAAGAGCTGGTCACTGCGATCAGCAACGGCTCGTGGGTGGCTGGTGGGCTGGAGGCCTTCTCGTTCGCGCCGGCAGACGGCCCTGACCCGCGTGGACGGCTCGACGCCGCAGGGTTGGGGTGGTTGGACGAGTACCTCGCGCCGTTGCCGGCCTGGTTGGACGACCTGGCCGCCGACGAGGCGTCGGTGCACGCGTTCTCGCAAGACTGGGCGGGGGTCGCCCGGGGGATGTCCGCCGCGGCGACAGCGGTCGACGAGGCGGTGACGGCCGAGCTGTCGCAGGAGCAAGGGGACGCGGCGGACGCGTACCGGTCTTTGTCTGCCGACGTGTCGGCGCACCTGGAGGGGACCGCCGACTGGGCCGAGGGGATCTCGGCGGGGGTGCAGACAGCTGTGACCGTGCAGCAGGCGGTGCGGGGCACAGTGCGCGAAGCACTGGAGGACGTGGTCGATTCCGTCCTGGAACAGCACGGGCTAGGGGTCGACGGACCAGCGCTGGTGGACCACACAGCCGCCATGACGGCCCACGCCGCGCAGGACGTTGGGGCGTCGGTCAACGCCCTGCTCACTTCGTTGCGCGACCTCGGTGGACTCATGGAAGAGCTGGCTGAGGTGCTCGCACGGGCCCAAGGCCTGTTCGACTCGGTCCCGGCGCACGGACGACGGGCGTTCCGCGACACGACAGGCCCTGGCCACACCCCCCTGCCGGAGGTCGGCGACGTGGCGCACCCACGCGACGGTGGTGACGTGAACACCTGGGCAAACACTGTCGCAGCACGGCACGGCACGCTCAGCGCTGGGGAGGTCGCCGAGGTCTACCAGTTCACCCAGACAACCTCGACAGGCCAGACCAGCGCGACAGGCCAGACCGGCTCGACGGAGTCTGCGCCCGCGGTGACCGCGACGGTGGCGCAGCTGGCCGCGCTGCCGCCGGCGGACCTGCGCACCGTGCACACGACAGCGTTGCCGGAAGCCGAGGCGGTCCGTATGGGCCAGCAGCTTCCCGCCGCGCTGCTCGACACCGCCGACGACGGCAACGCCCAGGTGCATGTGGACTGGCTGCCACGGACCGAGACGTCGTCGTTGTCGCACTACCGCGACGAGCCTGGCTACTGTGGCGGGTACCTGGAGGTCGTGGGACGCCAGTGGAACCCGGCGCAGGAGCGCTGGGAGATCTTTGCGAGGCAGCTGTGAGCGACCATCCGCCGACGGACCGACCGCTCCTGCTCACCGCCCTGGCCAAGCTGCCACCGGTCGGCGGGATCGTCATGCGCGGGCTGGACGGTGGCGACGTGCCCGCCCTGGGGGTGCTGACCGACGTCGTCACCGGCTCGCGCAAGATCGCCGTCGCGACCGAGAACTTCACGGCGCCGACGCTGCTGGTGCTGCTGAGCCGCACCGGGCGAGACCTGGCACCCCTGTCGGCCTACCACGACGACGACGAGGTGGCGCTGGTACCAGGCAGCGCGTGGCGGCGCCTGCCAGACCCGGTGGTCGACCAGATCACCGTCGTCGCCCTCGAAGAGGTCGACCCTGCCGGGTACCGCCAGCCGACAGGCTGGCCGCAGACGCTGGCGGACCTGACCAGGAAGATCAGCGAGCTGGTCTGTGACGCCCGGAGCACCGAGCCGGTGGTGGTCACCCGTCCGGGGCAGTTCACCGGCCCCTGGCCGACCCGCAGCCCCGAAGACGCCTGGGCTGACGCCCCTGTGCTCTGACCAGCGGTGTTGAGGTATCACCCCAGGTCGAGGAGCCACTTCCAGACCCGCGCCGGTCTGGGTACCCCGGGGGGTTCCGTGTAGGATCTGTTTTGACGGAACAAATGGGGGGGAACTATGCCGACCCACCAACAGCCGTCTGTCTACGACGGCACCACCGGCCGCTCCGACAGCGGCGGACGCCGCACGCACATTATCCAGATCCTGCGTGATTCACGAGAGCCCCTGTCGGTGGCTGAGGTCGCCGAACGTGTCGGCATCCACGTCAACACCGCGCGGTTCCACCTGGAGTCCCTGGTGTACTCCGGTATGGCGACCCGCGAGACCGAGAGCCGCTCAGGCCCTGGTCGCCCGCGCGTGGTGTACACCGGCACGTTGCCCAACCAGACCCACGAGCGGGCGCAGGGTTTTCGGCTGCTGGCCGAGATGCTCACCGCGGCGGTCGCCGAGTCCGACCCTCACGCCGGTCCGTGGCTGTACCGGGTCGGCCAGGAGTGGGGCCGCTACCTGACCACCAAAGTGCCGCCCTACGTGACGATCGACGAGTCGGAGATCACCAACCGCTTGGTCGACAAGCTCGACGCGCTGTGGTTCGCCCCCGAGCTGGAGCGCACCGACGACGGCCAGCCCCACCTGGTGCTCCACAACTGTCCGTTCGCCCAGACCGCGAACCAGTACCCCCACGTGGTGTGCCAGCTGCACGCCGGGATGATCAACGGGTCGTTGGAGGAGATGCGCTCGACGTGCCGCCTGACCGAGCTCGAGCCACAGGTCACCCCGCACAGGTGTGTCGGCTACCTCAGCGACATCCCCGACGAGACCGTCGTGTCGGTACCCTTGCGGGGCCCGGTGGCCCAGGCCAGCGCCGACACCACTGCGGGCCAGATGTCCCCCGGCACCGACCTCGCGCGGTGTTAGGCTAGTTTTCACGATTTTCGCACATTAAACCCGGAGACAACGGTGACTGTACTGCAGACGTCCTATGACGTCGCCAGCCGTCGTGCCGTCGGCGACCGACGAACCCACATCATCACGCTGCTGCGTGACGCAGACGAGCCGCTGTCGGTGGCTGACGTCGCCGAGCAGGTCGGTGTCCACGTCAACACCGCCCGCTTCCACCTGGAGTCGCTGGTCTACGCAAGCCTCGCCAGGCGCGAGATCGAGACCCGGCCTGGGCCCGGACGTCCCCGGGTCGTGTACACCAACGCACCGCCGCAGGTCCGCTCCGACCAGCCGGGCGGGTTCGCCCAGCTCGCGCAGATCCTCGCTTCGGCTGTCGCCGACGCCAACCCTGACGCTGGGAGCTGGCTGTATGGAGTGGGCCAGGACTGGGGCCGCTTCCTGACAGCCAAAGCGCTGCCGTTCGCCACCGTCGACGAGGCCGAGGTGGCTTCTGGGCTGGTCACCATGCTCGACGACCTGGGTTTCGCCCCCGAGCTGGACCGCAGCGGCGACACCCACCGCCTGTGGCTGCACCGCTGCCCGTTCGTCGCCATGGCCCAGCGGCACCCAGGTGTGCCGTGCCAGCTGCACGCAGGGCTGGTCAACGGCGCGCTCGAAGAGATGCGCTCGTCGCTCCGCCTCACCGAGCAGGAGTCGTCCACGGGGCGCTGCCTGGGCATCCTCGGCCCGGCGCCTGACGTCGCGGTGACATCGGTGCCGCTGCGTGGCTGACGAGGCTGGCCGACCCGTCCCCTCTGGGCTGACGCACCTCGACGCGGCTGGGCACGCGCGGATGGTCGACGTCACCGACAAGGCGCCCACGGTGCGCTGCGCCACCGCCACCGGGTTCGTCCACTGTGCGCCGCACGTCGTGGCGGCCTTGCGCGACCAGAGCGTCCCTAAGGGCGACGTGCTGGCGGTCGCGAGGGTTGCTGGGGTCGCCGCGGCCAAACGCACACCCGACCTGCTGCCGCTGGCTCACGTCATCGCGGTCCACGGGGTTGTGGTGGACGCCGAGGTGACCGACGAGGGGGTGTCGCTGGCTGTGACGGTGCGCACCGCCGACCGCACTGGGGTGGAGATGGAGGCTCTCACCGCGGTGTGTGTGGCAGGGCTGGCAGTGGTCGACATGGTCAAGGGCATGGACAAGCACACGTGGATCGGCCAGGTGCGGTTGGAGGCCAAGTCGGGGGGCCGCTCAGGCACCTGGCAACGAACGGGAAAACAGGGGCCTGACAAGGTGTGACGCCCTGCGGTAGCCTCGTGCCGCCGCACAGTGCGCCGTTGCCGTCCCGCCGGTTCGTCCGCCGACAGGGTGGCGCTTCCGGCGCCCCTTGTGCTGTCAGTCGTTTAAATGGTATCAATAGCCCGTCAGCCGATCTGTCCCGCTACGTCACGAAGGCGTCACTATGACCTCCACCGTCCCAGCGGGTTCCAACCCGCACGAACTGACCGACTGGAACCCAGAAGACCCGGAGCGCTGGAACTCCAGTCTTGCTTGGTCGACGCTGTGGACCACGACGTTTTCGCTGATCCTCGGCTTCATGGTCTGGTACCTGCCGTCAGCCCTGGCGCCGCTGATGTCAGGTGCTGGGATGCTCGGGACGGGCGAGACGGCCACGAGCCGCAGCTACTGGCTCGTCGCGATGCCCGGTCTTGCTGGCGGGGCGTTGCGGCTGCTGTGGATGGTCTTCCCACCGATCTTCGGCACCCGCAAGATGGTGATCTGGTCCACCGTCGCGCTGATGGCACCGATGGCCGGCTGGGCGTGGGTGCTGCTCGGCTCCGAGACCGGGGTGGTGGCCAATTTCCCGCTGCTCATGGTCCTGGCATTCCTCACCGGTATCGGCGGTGGCGTCTTCTCTGGTTACATGCCCTCCACCAGCTACTTCTTCCCCAAAGCGAAGCAGGGTGTGGCGCTGGGCCTCCAGGCAGGTATCGGAAACCTCGGCGTGGCAGTGGTGCAGCTCGGCACCCCGATGGTGGCGACAATGGCGCTCCTGGGCGCCGCAGCCGTGAAGAACCAGGACAAGATCAACAAAGCCACCGCGGCGAACGACGCGCTGAAACCGGGTGAAGATCCGGTGCCGGTACCCGGCCCGCTGGAAGTCCACCTGACCAACGCACCGGTCGTGCTCATCGTGCTGCTGATGGTCGCGCTCTTCGCCGCCTTCGTCGTGCTGAAGTCCGTGCCGATCAAGTCGAACATCCGTCAGCAGTTCGACATCTTCAGCAACAAGCACACCTGGTTCATGACCCTTGAGTACATCCTCACCTTCGGGATCTTCTCCGGGCTGGCCGGGCAGTTCGGCGTCGTGCTGAAAGACCTGTACTCGGCACCGCCGACGGTCGACTGGATCTACGGTGCTCCGATGATCGCGTTCCTCGGGGCGTTCACCGGGTCGGTGGCCCGCATCCTGTGGGGTCCGTTGTGCGACCGTTTCGGCGGTGGTATCTGGACCGTCGTGTCCGGTATCGGGATCGCCGTCAGCACCCTGCCGGTCCTCCTCGCGCTGCGCTCCGACGCCCACTTCACCGAGGAGCAGGCGGCAGCAGCCCAGGCAGCCGGCAACGCCGCCGCAGAGGCTGGCGGGACGATCAAGGACTCCGTGCCGCTGGGCCTGTTCCTGCTCGGGATGTTCTGCATCTTCTTCTTCGCCGGGGTCGGCAACGCCTCGACGTTCAAGCAGATGCCGATGATCTTCCCGCCCCGGCAGGCCGGTGGCGTCATCGGCTGGACCGCAGCCCTGGCGGCGTTCGGCCCGTTCCTGTTCGGTGTGGCGTTCGACACCTTCACCAAGACGCTCGTGTTCTCGTTCGTCCTGGCCTACGCGCTGTTCTGCGCCACTCTGGCCTGGTACTACTACGCCCGGCCGGCGGCCGAGGCGAAGAGCTGACCAATGACTGGCGTATCGGCACCCCTGCTGGCCATGATGCGGGCCCGTGGCCTGCTGCGGCACGAAGACGTCGACCCCACGGGCCGCACGACCACCCAGCGCCCCGACCGGAGCTGGGAACGCTTCTACCGTGACCGGTGGGCCCACGACAAGATCGTGCGCACCACCCACGGCGTCAACTGCACCGGGTCGTGCGCGTGGGACGTGTACGTCAAAGACGGGCTCATCACCTGGGAGCACCAGTCCACCGACTACCCGACCGTCGGGCCGACCTCCCCCGAGTACGAACCGCGCGGCTGCCCGCGGGGTGCGTCGTTCTCCTGGTACACCTACTCGCCCGGGCGTGTGCGCTACCCGTACGTGCGCTCGGTGCTGCTGCGCCACTACCGGGCCGCCAGAGCCGCTGGTATGGACCCGGTCGACGCCTGGGGATCGGTCGTCGAAGACCCCGACAAAGCCCGCGAGTACAAACGTGCTCGAGGAAAAGGCGGTTTTGAGCGCACCACCTGGGACGAGGCACAAGAGATCCAGGCCGCCGCGCACGTGTACACCATCAAGACCTACGGCCCGGACCGCTGCGTGGGCTTCACCCCCATCCCGGCCATGTCTATGGTCTCTTTCGCCTCAGGAACGCGGTTTTTTGCGCTCATCGGCGGGACCCTGCTGAGCTTCTACGACTGGTACTGCGACCTTCCGCCCGCAAGCCCCCAGGTGTGGGGCGACCAGACCGACGTACCCGAGTCTGCCGACTGGTGGAACGCCGGGTACCTCATGATGTGGGGATCGAACGTCCCGGTCACGCGCACACCTGACGCGCACTTCATGACCGAGGTGCGCTACAAAGGCACCAAGGTCGTGGCTGTCAGCCCCGACTACGCCGACAACGTCAAGTTCGCCGACGAGTGGATGGCACCAGCGCCGGGCACCGACGGTGCGCTGGCCATGGCGATGGGCCACACCATCCTCAAAGAGTTCTTCGTCGAACGCAGCACCGAGTACTTCGTCGACTACGTCACGCGGTTCACCGACGCGCCTTTCCTGGTCACCTTGGACGACCGCGACGACGACACCACCGTCATGGGCAAGTTCCTGACTGCCGCCGACGTGCCTGGGCTCGCCGGTGAGGCCAACGCCGAGTTCAAGACCCTGCTGTTCGACCAGGGGTCCAACGAGGCGGTCGTCCCCGGCGGGACGCTCGGCGACCGCTGGGGCGACGAGGGCCTGGGCAGGTGGAACCTCGAGCTCGGCGACCTCGACCCAGCCCTGAGCATGGTCGACGTCGCTGATGGCCTGGCTGAGGTCGTCATGCCGCGCTTCGACGTGCCTGGGAGCGCAGAGTCGGTCGACGGCGGCCAGACCGTCGTGCGCGGTGTGCCGTACCGCACGATCGCAGGTCAACGGGTCACCACAGTGTTCGACCTCATGCTCGCCCAGTACGGGGTGGAACGCCCGGGGATGCCCGGCCTGTGGCCCGCTGGCGAGGACGACGGCGACGGCCCGTGCACCCCCGCCTGGGCGTCGGCTATCACTGGCGTGCCCGCTGCGCAGATCGCCCGGGTCGCCCGCGAGCTGGCCCGCAACGCCGAGGTGACGCAGGGTCGGTCCATGATCATCCTCGGGGCTGGGACCAACCACTGGTTCCACTCCGACACCATCTACCGCTCGATCCTGGCGCTGCTGACCCTCACCGGCTGCCAGGGGGTCAACGGCGGCGGCTGGGCGCACTACGTCGGGCAGGAAAAAGCCCGCCCGATCACCGGCCAGCAGCACCTGTCGTTCGCGCTGGACTGGGCGCGCCCCCCACGGCACCAGGCGTCCACGTCGTTCTGGTACCAAGCCAGCGACCAGTGGCGTTACGACACTTTCGGCGCTGGTGACATCTCGTCCCCGGCTGGTCCTGGCAAGCTGCGCGGACGGTCCCTCATCGACTGCCAGGCCCAGGCCGTGCGTCTGGGCTGGACACCGGGACACCCCGGGTTCAACACCAACCCGCTGGACCTGGCCGACGAGGCCCTGGCCGCAGGGGTGCAGATCCCCGCCCACGTGGTCTCACGCCTCAAAGACGGTTCCCTGCGTTTCGCGGTCGAAGACCCCGACGACCCGGCGAACTTCCCACGCTGCCTCACGTTGTGGCGGGCCAACCTGTTCGGCAACACCGCCAAGGGGTCGGAGTACTTCTTGCGGCACCTGCTGGGCACCGACGACGCGGTGACCGCCGCCGAGACACCTGCTGACCGCCGCCCGCAGGACGTGGTGTGGCGTGACGAACCAGGCCGCGGCAAGCTCGACCTGCTCACCACGGTCGACTTCCGCATGACGGGGTCGGCGCTGATGTCCGACATCGTCCTGCCTGCGGCGACGTGGTACGAGAAGCACGACATCTCGACCACCGACATGCACCCGTACATCCACGCCTTCAGCCCGGCGATCAACCCGCCGTGGGAGGCGCGCACCGACTACGACTGCTTCGGCGCCCTGGCTGACAAGGTCTCCGAGCTGGCGGTCACGCACCTGGGCACGCGCACCGACGTCATGGCGATCCCCCTGCTCACCGACACCCCCGACGAGCTGGCCCAGCCGCACGGGGCGGTGCGCGACTGGAAGGCCGGCGAGTGCGAACCGGTACCGGGCAAAACCATGCCCAAGCTGGTTGTCGTCGAACGCGACTACACGATGATCGGTGCCAAGTGGCGCAGCCTCGGCCCGCTCATCGCCAAGATCGGCACGATGACCAAAGGAGTGGTCGTCCCTGGTGACGACGCCCAGGCGCACCTGGAGGCCCTGCTGGGGACCGTGGCCGACGGGCCGACGGCTGGGAACGTGAGCCTTGCCTCCGACACGGCGTTCGCCGAGGCCATCTTGGCCATCGCTGGCACCACCAACGGCCACAACGCCGTCGCCGGGTTCCGTGCGCTGGAAAAACGCACCGGTATGCGCCTGGCCGACCTGGCCGAAGAGCACGAGCACTCCAAGATCACCTTCGCTGACACCGTGCGGTCCCCCCAGCCGGTGTACACCAGCTATGAGTGGTCCGGGTCGGAGACAGGGGGCCGGCGCTACTCGGCCTTCGTCATCAACACCGAACGGCTGCGGCCGTGGTCCACGCTGACCGGACGCCAGCAGTTCCTCGTCGACCACGACTGGATGGCCGAGATGGGCGAGCTGTTGCCGGTGTACCGCCCGCCGCTGGACATGGCCCACCACTACGGCGACATCGCCGCGACGCTGGACCCCGACAGCCGCGGGGTGACGGTCCGGTACCTGACCCCCCACTCGAAGTGGTCCATCCACTCCAGCTACCAGGACAACCCCTACATGCTGGCGCTGTCGCGAGGTGGTCCGGTGATCTGGATGTCCGTTTCTGACGCCGAAGCCATCGGTGTGGAGGACAATGAATGGGTCGAAGCGGTCAACCCGCACGGCGTGATCACTGCCCGGGCTGTGGTGTCTCACCGGATGCCAGCCGGGACGGTGTACATGTACCACTCGCAGGACCGAAACGTGAACGTTCCGCTGACCGAGACGAACCGGCGTCGAGGCGGTACCCACAACGCGCTGACCAGGGTGTACGTCAAGCCAACGCATATGGCAGGTGGGTACGGCCAGCTGACGTACGGTTTCAACTACTACGGCCCGACCGGCAACCAGCGTGACGAGCTCACGGTGATCCGTCGCCGTAGCCAGGAGGTCGAGTACTGATGCGCATCAAGGCTCAGGTCGCCATGGTGATGAACCTCGACAAGTGCATGGGCTGCCACACCTGCTCGGTCACCTGCAAACAGACCTGGACGAACCGCGACGGCGTGGAGTACGTCTGGTTCAACAACGTCGAGACCAAACCTGGTATCGGGTACCCGTTGCGCTGGGAAGACCAAGACCGCTGGCGCGGCGGCTGGCGGCTGGACCGCGCAGGCCGTCTGCGGTTGCGCTCAGGAGGCCGCACGCGGCGCCTGTCGCGGATCTTCGCCAACCCTGACCTACCGGTGCTCGACGACTACTACGAGCCGGTGACCTACGACTTCGACACGCTGCTGACCGCAGCACCAGGCCCCAACGCCCCCAGCGCCCGGCCCATCTCGGCCATCACCGGTGAGCCCACCGACATCACCTGGGGGCCCAACTGGGAGGACGACCTGTCGGGGTCTCCGGTCACCGCCGACAAAGACCCCAACCTCAAGGCCATGGAGACCCAGCTGCGTATGGAGCTGGAGCACACCTTCATGTTCTACCTGCCGCGGGTGTGCGAGCACTGCCTCAACCCGGCGTGCGTGTCGTCGTGCCCGTCAGGCGCCATGTACAAACGCGACCAGGACGGAGTCGTCCTCGTCGACCAGGACCGCTGCCGCGGCTGGCGGATGTGCGTGTCAGGCTGCCCGTACAAGAAGGTGTACGTCAACCACCGCACCGGCCTGGCCGAGAAGTGCACGTTCTGCTTCCCGCGCCTGGAAGCCGGGATGCCGACCGTGTGCGCGCAGACCTGCGTGGGACGTCTGCGCTACCAGGGCCTGGTGCTGTACGACGCCGACAAGGTCGCCGACGCCTGTGCCGTCACCGACCCCAAAGACCTGCTCGCCGCCCAGTGCGAGGTGTTCTGCGACCCCGACGACCCTGAGGTCGCCGCTGCGGCGCTCGAACAAGGGATTCCCGCCGACTGGCTCGACGCTGCCCGCCGGTCCCCGGTGTGGGCCCTGGCCATGAAGCACAAAGTCGCCCTGCCTCTGCACCCGGAGTACCGGACGCTGCCGATGGTCTGGTACGTGCCACCGCTGTCGCCGGTGCTGGACGCGACCGCGTCGCTGGGTGGCGACACTGCCGACGCCGACGACGTCTTCGCCACCGTCGACCAGCTGCGGATCCCTGTGGAGTACCTGGCCGAGCTGTTCACCGCCGGTGACGCCGCCCTGCTGGCGGGGGTGCTCATGAAGCTCGCAGCGTTGCGCAGCCATATGCGCTCGATCACCGCTGGTGGCAAAGTCGATGCTGACCTGCTCGAACGTGTCGGAGCCAGCGGGGACGAGCTCGAAGAGCTGTACCGCCTGCTCGCTGTGGCCAAGATCGCCGACCGGTTCGTGGTGCCGCCAGCGCACGAGGAAGACGCTGCCGCGCTCGGCTCGTGGGCCAGCGCGTGGGCGGGAGCCACAGGCTGTTCCCTCGACGAACCCGGCGGCGCGGGGACAGGCGGTCCGACGCTTGTGTCCGGTCCTGGTATCCCTGTGCGCGGCGGGCAGTGACATGCCCGACCCCGACACCGTCGGCACCGACCAGGCCACCCCCCTGTTGCCGGGCCGGTGCCAGGTGTGGGCGCTGGTCAGCCTGTGCCTGGGCTACCCCGACGACGCGTTGGTCTCCGCCCGGGACCAGCTCGCGGCGGCAGCGCACGCCCTGCCAGACGGACCAGCACGCGAAGCGCTGTGCCAGTTCACCAACTGGTTCGCCGCCGTCCCGGCCTCTGCGGTCACCGTCACCTATGTGCGCACCTTCGACATGCGCCGTGACACCAGCCTGAACCTCACCTACCACTCGCACGGAGAGACCCGTCGCAGGGGCCTGGCGCTGCTCGAGCTCAAACGCCGTCTGCGCGCCTGCGGGATGGTGCCTGAAGACGGGGAGCTTCCCGACCACCTGCCGTTGCTGCTGGAGGTCGCCGCAGTCGAACCCGAAGCCGGGGCGGACCTGCTGCGCCTGGTCCGGCCAGGTATCGAGATGCTGCACCGGGGCTTGGACGGTTCGCCCTACTCGCACCTGCTCGACGGTCTGCTCATCACCCTCGGCCCGGCCGACACCTCCACGTCCCACGTCGTCGACGAGCTGGTGGTGCTCGGCCCGCCCGTCGAAGAGGTCGGCACCGATCCGTGCCCTGTCCCGTCAGGCGACCCGCTCGTGCACGAGGCACGCCCGCGTTACGGTCCGCTGTTGACCCTGACCCCCACGCTCGGGTGCGAACCCGAGTTCCGGTCCGCACCGGGAGGTATCCGATGACTGCGCGCACTCTCGTCTTCGCCGTGTGGCCGTATGTGGCACTCGCTGTGTTCGCCGTCGGGCACTGGTGGCGGTGGCGGCGCGACCAGTTCGGCTGGACCAGCCGCACCACCCAGCTGCTCGAACGCCGCTGGCTGGCCTGGGCGTCGCCGTTCTTCCACTTCGGGGCGCTCGCAGTGGTGCTCGGGCATGTCGTCGGCATCCTCGTGCCGGCTGGGGCCACCGCTGCGCTGGGCCTGTCCGAAGACGCCTACCACCGTGTCGCTGTCGTCGGCGGCCTCACCGCTGGCGCGTTCATGGCGACCGGGCTGGTCATCCTCGTCGTACGGCGCCTGGTGTTCCGCCACCGGCTGCAGGCAGTGACGACCCGGCTCGACTGGGTGGTCTACGCGCTGCTCGTCGTCGTGGTGACCCTCGGGGCCCACGCCACGATCGTGAACGTGTCAGGAAGCTTCGACTACCGCGAGACTGTGGGTGTGTGGTTCCGGTCGTTGTTCGTCTTCAACCCTGACGTCGAGCTCATGGGCTCAGCGCCGGTGCTGTACCAGCTGCACGTGGGCCTGGCGTTCTGCTTCGTGGCCCTGTGGCCGTTCACCCGGCTCGTGCACGTGTGGTCGGTGCCTGTGGGGTACTTGGTGCGTCCGTACGTGGTGTACCGCGCCGCCGGTGCTGGAGCGCGGTGACACCGGCACCACGACGTGCCCTGGTCGTCACTGTCTCGGACCGGGCTGCTTGCGGTGCCCGCGCGGACGGGTCCGGACCTGTGCTCACCGGGTGGCTCGCCGGGCTGGGTATGGACGTGACCGGTCCTGTCGTCGTACCCGACGATATCGACGTGGTGCGTGCGACAGTGCGTGCTGCGGCTGGTGAGAACCAGCTCGTCGTGACGACCGGGGGGACGGGGATCGGTCCGCGTGACCGCACGCCCGAGGCGCTCGGCCCACTGTTCGACCTCACGTTGCCTGGTGTCGGCGAGGCGCTACGGGCCACCGGACCGCCGACGGCGTGCCTGAGCCGGAGTGTCGCCGGGGTCGTCGGGCAGTGCCTGGTGGTGGCGCTGCCCGGATCGCCGGGGGCCTGCCAGGACGCGGTCGAGGTGCTCACACCGGTGCTCGCCCACGCCCTCGACCAGCTCGGCGGTGGTGACCACCGATGAGTGAGCCCATGATTGTCCCCATGGTTGTGCGTGTGACCGGGCTGCCACTGGTGCCCAGCGAGCTCGAAGCTGCTGTCCGCCACCCGCAGGCCGGGGCTGTGGTGTGTTTCGCCGGGACGGTCCGTGACCACGACGAGGACCAACCGGTGGCCGCGCTGCGCTACGAAGCGCACCCTGACGCCGAGCAGATGCTCACCGGACTGGTCGCGCAGTTTGGCGTCGACCACCCCGGTGTGCTGGGCCTGGCTGTGGCACACCGGTACGGCGATCTCGTCGTGGGGGATGTGGCGTGCGTGGTGGCCGTAGCGTGCGCGCACCGGGCCGAGGCGTTCGCTGCCTGCGGCGAGCTGCTCGAGCTGGTCAAGGCCGAGGCTCCGGTGTGGAAACACCAGACCTACGCTGACGGCAGCGCGCACTGGGTCGCCGCGTCATGACGGTCACAGCCTCTGGGACCCTCGTCGAGACGCTCGTCGACCAGTACGGGCGCGTCCACACCGACCTGCGCGTGAGCGTGACCGACCGGTGCCCGTTGCGCTGTACGTACTGCGTCCCACCGTCGGGGTCGGCACCGTTGCCTCGCGCGGGCGCGCTGACCAGCGACGAGATCGTCCGGGTGGTCCGTGTCGCGGTGGCCTGCGGGATCACGAAAGTCCGCCTCACCGGGGGCGAACCGCTCGTGCGCCCAGACCTGGTGGACCTGGTGGAGCGCCTGGCAGCGTTACGCCCACGACCCGAGCTATGCCTGACGACCAGCGGGCTCGGCCTGGCCGAACGTGCCGGACCCCTGGCCGAAGCCGGGATCGACCGGGTCACCGTCTCGCTGGACACCCTCGACCCCGACGAGTACGCCCGTCTGACCGGCCGCCACGCGTTGCCCGAGGTGCTCGCCGGTATCGCTGCCCTGCCCCCGGGTCGCACCAAGGTCAACGCGGTCATGGTGCGGGGCCTGACCGAACACGCCGCTCCCCAGCTGGTGGACTGGGCTCTCGCCCAGCGCCTAGAGCTGCGGTTCATCGAGCAGATGCCCTTGGGCGGCTCACCGTGGCACCGCGACGACATGCTCACCGCCGACGAGCTGCTGGCCATCGTGCGCACCCGCCACCGCCTCACCGAAGCCCCCGACCGCACCGGCGCCCCCGCCACGCGCTACCAGGTCGACGACGGTCCCGCGCATATCGGCGTCATCGCCGCGGTCACCCGTCCGTTCTGCGGTGCCTGCTCGCGTCTGCGCCTGACCGCCGACGGCCAGCTGCGTTCGTGCCTGTTCGCCACCGGCGAGCTGGACCTGCGGGCCGTCCTGCGTTCTGGCGCCACCGACGAGGATGTCGCCGACGCCCTGGCTCGTTGCGTCACCAGCAAATCCGCAGGCCACGGTATCGGCCGCGAGGGTTTCCGTCCGCCGGTCCGCCTCATGCGAGCCATCGGTGGCTGACCTGGCCGATATCGACGCCGCGATCATCCTCACCGGAGGACGAGCTCGACGCCTGGGCGGTATCTCCAAACCCGACCTCGTCGTCGCCGGCCGCACCCTCCTGGCCACCGCCGTCGCCGCGTGCCACACCCGAGGTGCCCAGGTCATCGTCGCCGTCGGCCCTGAAACGTCCCCGCAGTCTCGACCCGACGAGCCCCCACCCCCGGTCGCTCAGGTCTCAGGCGCAGCCCACCTGCTGTGGACCCGCGAAGACCCGCCGTATTCTGGCCCCGCCCGAGCCGTCGCCGCCGGAGCCGCCACCCTCGCCGCCCGCACCCTCGCACCCGACGCCCGCGTAGCCGTCCTGGCCTGCGACATGCCCTACGTCGACACAGCCCTGCGGCTCCTGGCCCAAGCCATGACCGACCGCTCGGTCCTCGCGACGACCGGCAACCAGACCCACTGGCTCCTAGGCGTCCACCCCTGGTCCCAGCTCCGTGCCGCCTGCTCCACCCTCCCGGCCGACGGCACCGGCGAGTCCATGCGCCACCTGTGGTCCACCCTCAACCCCCAGCTCGTGCCCGTCCCCGAGACGTCCGCCACAGACATCGACACCTGGCCCGACCTCCCCTGACCGACCGCAACCTCAGTCTTCTGCCGCGAGGCTGGCGACCTGCTCTGGACTCAGCCCGGTGAACGCTGCGACCTCGTCGAGCGGGATCCCGGACTGCAACGCGCCACGCGCCGCCCGCACCAGACCCTGCTCGATCCCCTGCTCGCGGCCGATCTCGATACCTTGTTTGAGGGCTTGCTTGTGGTTGTTGGCCTGGTCGTGCAGGAACCGCTCGTGGGCGAGCAGCTCGTGACGTGCCCTCTCGTCAGCGTTGTAGTGCCGCACCAGAGCAGCGGCGTCAGCGATACGCGGGTTGGTCGCTGCTGCCATGTCCATCTCCTCCTCGGTGGTCGCGGCCAAGAACCGCAGCCACTGCCACAACGGGTCGCCGTCGTCGTCAGCAGGGATACGGCACAGCTCTAGGATATGCAGCTCGAGCAGGTCTGTGAACAGGTGGTGGTTCTGCGTGCGCAGGTCCACCTTGACGGTTCGGTGAGGCACTTCCCCCAACCCCATCGTCATCCCTCCTCCATCTGGCCCGCCTACCCGTGTCAGCCTGCGTGCTGCGGCTGCCCCTGGCACGAGCTCTGCCGTAGGATCCACCAACGGGGCCGCCTAGAGAGGACCACCGATGACTGAGCCTGTTCCCGCTGAGCTGCCTTTGTGGTTGCTGCGGGTTGTCACCGCTCTGGAGCTGTCCGACGAGGACCTGCCTGACGTGCCGACCTTGCTCGACCTGACGCGTGAGGTCGCCCACCAGGTGACCCGGCCGGCTGGTCCCCTGACCTGCTACCTGCTTGGTGTCGCGGCCGCCCACGGCCAGGACCCTGCCGACGCTGTCGCGCAGGTGCGCGCGCTGCTCGCAAAATGAGTATCCAGGTCCGGTACTTCGCTGCTGCGCGCGACGCCGCTGAGACCCCTACTGACACCACCACTGCCAGTACGGTCGCTGACCTGGCCACCACCCTTCAGTCTTTGCACCCCGCGCTGGTACCCCTCCTGCCGCGTTGCACCATCCTCGTCGATGGTGAACGGGCCACCAGCACGACCCGTCTGCCGGCTGACGCCCAGGTCGATATCTTGCCCCCCTTCTCCGGCGGCTGAATCAGGGCAGGTCGAGGAGGTCGAGGGTGGTGCCTGCGGCGACCTCGGTGAGGTGTTCGGGGACGACAGCCCAGGCGTCGGCTTTGGCCAGGGAGGCGACGCGGTGGGAGGCCGAAACATGGGGGGTCGCCAGGTGCGTGCCGTCGGTGGTGGTGACGGTGACGGGGAACAGGTGGGTGATACCGGGGCGGCTGGTCCACGGTTCGGCGGCCTGGGCGGTGCGCACCGGAGTGGGGCGGGCCAGGGCGTGGTCGATCCAGGGGCGGACGAACATGGCGAACGACGCGGCGACGCTCACGGGGTTGCCAGGCAGCGCGATGACCGGGGTGCCTTGCCAGGTCCCGGCGGCTTGGGGTTTGCCGGGTTTGAGCGTGACGTGGACGACGAAGCTTTCCAGGACGTCGCGGACGATGTCGTAGTCACCTGCGGAGATTCCCCCGGCGACGAGCAGGAGGTCGGCGCGCACACTCAGCTCGTCGAACAGCCTGGTCAAGGTTCTGCGTCGGTCGGGGCAGTGGTGGATGGCCATGACGCGGGCCCCGGCGCGTCGCACGGCGGCGTGCAGGAACGTGCTGTTGGAGTCGTGGACCTGGCCGGGGGCCAGGCTCTCGCCGGCTGGTCGGGTCTCGTCGCCAGTGGTCACCACGGCCACGCGGGGGCGGCGGCGGACCGCCAGCGCGTGGTGGCCGACTGCGGCTGCAGCGGCCAGGTCCGAGGCGCGCAAGGTGCGCCCGGCAGGAAGGACCAGGTCACCGACGGTGACGTCCTCGCCGCGACGGCGCACGTGCTGGCCAGGGGGCAAGGCGCTGGGTACGACGAGGTGGTCACCGTCGACCTGGGCGTCCTCGAAAGCCACCACGGTGTTGGCGCCGTGGGGTACGGGCGCCCCGGTCATGATCCGCGTGGCACACCCGTCGGCCAGTGTGGTCGGGGCGGCCCCGGCTGGGACGACACCGACGACCGGCAGCTGGCCGGTGCCGTCGTGGCGTAACGCGAAACCGTCCATGGCTGAGTTGTCGAAACCCGGGACGTCGACCAGGGCGTGGACCGGTTCGCCGAGGACCCGTCCTAGGCAGCGGCTCAGTGGACGTCGTCTCAGGTCAGTCGGAAATGCAAGGTCGACAACACGTGCCCGGTATGCAGGCACCGACAGGACAGGTCGCTGATGGATCACCACTGTTTCAACATAACATCTTGGGAGAACAAGCCAGTATCGCGTGACTAGGGCCTGCGCCACAGTACCGTGCTCGTGGCTGGTTGCACCCCGACTACCCATCCCGTCACCTGGCGACCTCGTTCAGTGTGGTCAGGACCGTTCACTTTTATGAACGGTCCTGACCACACTGAACGAGGTCGTGAGTCTGGGCCAGCAGCTAGACGCGGGTTCCGCGCCCGATATACGGCACCACGTACAAGGCGACGAGGATGATCAAGAACACCACGTAGGCACCGAGCAACCACCACAGGCCCAGCTGGTACCCATCGACGACTTTGGTGCTGACCGAAGCGACGGAGTCTTGGACGGTCCCCACGACGGTTGCGTTGTCGGCGTTCATCTCCAAGGTCCGGTTGAACAGCTGCGGGACCAAGAACCCGCCGTAAGCACCGAAAGCCGAGACGATGCCGAGGGCAGCGGACGTCTTGCGTTCGGTCGAGATACCCGCAGACTGGCGCTGGGCGTCAGCGACCCCAGCCCGGTGGGCAAACACGGTGGGGATCATCTTGTACATCGAGCCGTTGCCGATGCCGGTGGCGACGAACAGCCCCAGGAAGCACAGCAGGAACAACCAGAAGTACGTGGGGGGCGCTTCGGTCGTGGCGACGTCTTCGATCGGAATACCAGTGTACTGGGATGTGTCGGCTGCCGTGCGGGCATCGTTCAACCGGGCCTCACGCGCAGCAGACAGCACCTGGATCGCGCAGAAAGCCGCCAAGATCATGGAGCCGAAGGCGATCACTGTGATGTACGCCCCGCCGAACTTGTCCGCGAGCCTCCCGCCGAGCGGACGGATGAGCGACCCGACGAGCGGCCCCATGAACGCCAGGCCGACGGTGGCAATCGTCCCGGCGATGGGGATCTTGAGGGTCGAGTACGAGGTGAACGTGTCTGCCAGAAGCTTGGGGAACGCCCCGGCGAGCCCGATGAACGAGCCGAACGTACCGATGTACAGCAGCGACAACCACCATAGGTGCGGGTCTTTCAGAGCCGCTTTGTATCCTCCGAAGTCAGTCTTCGCGCTGGTGAGGTTGTGCATACCCCAGATGGCCCCGCCCATGGCCATGACGATGAGCGGGATCCAGAACCACCCTGCGATCGGCAGGTTGGGAGTGACCTTTTTTTCGCCATCGGCGGTGACCATGACCAGCGCCGTCACCGATACCAGGATCGGTACGGTGAACTGGGCGATGGCGGCGCCGATATTTCCACCAGCGGCGTTGAGGCCCAACGCCCAGCCCTTGGTGCGCTGCGGGAAGAAGAACGTGATGTTAGCCATCGAGCTGGCGAAGTTACCGCCGCCGAAACCGCCGAGCGCTGCCACCAGGAGCATCGTGTGGTACGACGTACCGCCCTGCCCGTCGACCGGGTTGTTGGAGATAGCCAGGCTCAAGGCGGTCGTGGGGATGAGCAGCAGCGCCGCCGAGATGATCGTCCAGTTCCGCCCGCCGATCTTGGCCACCATGAACGTGTACGGGAAGCGCAGCGTCGCACCGACCAGGCTCGGCAGGGAGATGAGCCAGAACGCTTCGCTGGAAGTGAAGGCGAACCCGAACGGCCCGGGGCTCCCGTCAGGCTTGACCTGGAGCTGGACGACGACGATGGACCACAGCTGCCACACGACGAACCCGAGGAACTCCGCGTAGATGGAGAACCCGAGGTTCGTCCGGGCGATCTTCGAGCCCTCGCGTTCCCACTGCTCCTCGTTCTCCGGGTCCCAGTTGTCGATCCACCTGCCCTTGAGGTACACCAGGCGGTTGTCACCGCCAGCGCCCGCGCGAAGGTCCTGACTGCTGTCGGTGGGTGCCGCAGACATGCTCTCTCCCTCATGACAACCCGGGTCCTGGCGGAGGACTCCGGCAGAGCGTAGCAGGTATCGACTACTGGGACTAGTGTCAATCGTGTTATACGTATCTGCCCGGTTTCGTGGCTTGTGACCAGCGGTGTCGCCGTGGCGACGGAACCCGTCCACCGGCGTATCGTGCGTGTCACCATCACCTGTCTGCCCGCCTGCGAGGACTTCAGTGCTCGACCTGCCCGACCTCACCGCAGCGCAAGCCGAACGCTACGGACCGCACCTGGCCCTGCCCCAGATCGGCACCGACGGCCAACGCCAGGTCTTGGCGGCCCGAGTGCTCGTCGTCGGGCTCGGAGGGTTAGGGTCGCCGGTCGCCCTGTACCTGGCCGCGGCAGGGATCGGCACCCTTGGTCTGGCGGACGCCGACACCGTGGCGCAGTCCAACCTCCAGCGCCAGGTCGTCCACGGCACCACGGACGTCGGGCGTCTCAAGGCCGACTCCGCTGCCGACCGGCTCGCCTCGCTCAACCCTGAGGTCCGCCTCGTGCGCCACCGCATGGGTGTGAGCACCGACTCTGGCTGGTTGTCCGACTACGACGTCGTCGTCGACTGCACCGACACTTTCGAAGCCCGCTACCTCATCAACGACCTGTGCACCCAGGCACAGATCCCCTGGGTCCACGCAGCCGTCGACGCCATCGCCGGCCAGGTCACGGTTTTTGCCCCTGACGGCCCGTGCTACCGCTGCCTCCAGCCGTCCGCTCCTGATGCCGAACGCGCCGCTGGCGTCCTTGGCCCCCTGCCCGGCATCGTCGGCGCCATCCAGGCCACCGAAACCCTCAAGCTCGTCGTCGGGGCCCCCACCCTCGTCGGGCGCCTTCTCGTCCTCGACGCCTGGACCATGACCTTCGACGAGCTCCGTATCACCAAGCACCCCACCTGCCCCACCTGCTCGACCTGAACCACCGTCACAGGTGGACGATCGTCACAGGTACGGGTCGGTGCCTGTGGGGACGAGGTCGACGGCTACTTCGAGGGTGGAGCCGGTGCCTTCGGTGAAGACGACGCCGCGCAGCGGGGGGACGTCGTCGTAGTCGCGGCCCCAGCCGAGCACGACGTAGCGGCAGTCCACGGTCTGGTCGTTGGTCGGGTCGACGTCCCACCAGCCGTAGCCGGGGAGCCACACGGAGAACCAGGCGTGGGAGGCGTCGGCGCCGCGGAGCTTGTCGCGGTCGGGGTGCGGGCGGGTCTCGAGGTATCCGGACACGTAGCGGGCGGGCACGCCATGGGCGCGCAGGGCGGCGATGGCCAGGTGCGCGTAGTCCTGGCAGACGCCGGTGCCTTGGGCGAGCAGCTCGGCCTGGGTGGTGTGGACGGTTGTCGAACCGGTCTGGTAGGTCAACGTCGTGGCGATGGTGTGGGACAGGTCGGTGACGACCTCACGCAACGGGCGTCCGGGAGTGAACAGACCATCGGCGAAGGCGCGGACAGCAGCGTCTGGCGCGACCTGGGCTGAGGGGAGCAGCATCTCGCGGACCGTCAGGTCTGGTGCCCCAGCCGCGGCGTCGTCCCAGGCCGTGGTGGGCAGGTCGGCGAGCGCAGGGACGGTGCGGGTGACCTCCACCTGGGAGCGGGCGGTGACCACCAGGCGGCGGTGCGGGGCGGTGACGACGAAGTACGTGGTGACGTTGCCGAAGTAGTCCACCTCTTCGACCAGGTCCGCGGGGGTCGGGGACACGTCCACCGTGTGGGCCAGACGGCGTTGACCAGGCAGGTCGCGAGGAGTCAGGACGGTACGGCCGTACGAGTCGGTGACGTCTTGGGGGTAGGTGTAGGTCGTGCGGTGGACCAGGTCCCATGTCCAGGTGCTCACCGGCCACCACCTGGGCCCATATCGTGGCGCTCGGGCAGACCGCCGGACCGTGGGCCCCGGCGGCACTGTGTCTTGCTGGCCCGCGGCCACACACGCACCGGCCGACTCGTCGGGCGCGCCGGGGGCCACCGGGTCACATGCACGTACACACGGCTCATTCGCCACCGCCGAAGATGACGTTGGGGCGGCCCCACAGGTCGGTCTGGGTGCGTTGGGGGGCGGTGTGCTGGAAGTGCAGGCGTTCGATCTCGTCGTGGGCGGCTTCTAGGCGCCAGCTCATGGAGCCGAGGGACTCGGCGAGGCGTTCTCTCCGGCCGCCGACGGACACGGAATCGGCGACGACAGCGTCGAGCTCTGTCTCCAGGCCGGCGACGTCGCGCAGCAGGTGGTCGGGACGGTCGGTGCGCCTCGAGGGCACAGCCTGGAGGTCTTCGCGCAGACGGGCGGTGGAGAACGCCAAGGAGCGGGGGTTGGTGTCGTCGTGGACGAGCAGGTCCAGCAACGCCGGGACAGTGGCTGTCGTGGGGTAGCGGCGCCGGT
The DNA here is from genome assembly GCA_009779195.1 of Micrococcales bacterium. Taxonomy (GTDB): domain Bacteria; phylum Actinomycetota; class Actinomycetes; order Actinomycetales; family Cellulomonadaceae; genus Cellulomonas. The sequence goes on along the minus strand of WRET01000001.1, from coordinate 54,649 downwards.
GGGTGATCGTCGACTCGTGGACCTCCAGCACTGCCTCGGAGACCAGGCGGTCCACCTCGGGCGGACCGGCGCGGACCGTGGTGGAGGCCAAGGTGTCGACGATGTGCTGGGCGCGTTCGATCCGACGCCCGGCGTCCAGGAACCGCCACCCGGCGTCGCGGACCAGACCCTCGGCGGCGATCCCTGCGACAGCCAGCAACGACTCGAGCACGGTGTCGAGCACGGGACGCAGGCCGGACGTCGCACCGGTCCCCTCACGGACCAGGGCAGCGACCCGGTCGGACGGGTCGGCACCGTCGGGTGCGACATCCTGGTCCGGCTCGGCCAGGGCACGGTCGATACGGGCCAGGGGGCCGAAGGTGTCGGTGGACAGCTGGTCGCGCACCCCCTGCGCGGCTCTGGCCAGGGCGTCGGTGGCGAAGGCGACCGAGCGGGGGGCCGTGGCGTCGTGGACCAGGTCGCGCAGGGTCGCAGGGTTCGCGTCGTCGTGGTGCACGACAGCGCGCAGCAGGACGTGCAGGGCCTGGCCGCCGGGGCTGCGCGGGGCTGTGTGGTAGTCGTCCCAGCGGTCGACGACAGCGCGCAGCAGCCGGGTCTGGGCTTCGGCGCGTTCGGCGTACCGGCCCATCCAGTACAGGTTCTCGGCGGTGCGAGGAGAGAGACCGGCTGGTCCGCGCTCGTTGGTCTCGTGGACGGGTCCGCTCTCGTCGTCGGGGGCGAGGCGGTCTGCGGTGAGGACCCACACGTCTTTGGCGACCGGTCGTCCTTGGGACGGCGCGTGCGTTGCGCGCAGCCGCAGCGCGCCTGACGACGGAACCGGGTGCACGGCCGACAACGGCGGGCCCACCAGCGAGGGGGCCGGCTCGTGCGTATCGGTCGGCGGCGCGTCACTGGCGGACCAGACCCGGGCCAGCCCACCAGCCATCACCTGGTACGACTCGTCGTGCGCCACGGCGAAGGTCCGCAGCACAGCCGCGGCCGGACCCTGGTTGGTGTCGGCGGGTCCGGCCGGTTCCTGGGCGGTCCAGGCCCACGGTTCGGCGCGGACCTGGTCGACGAGGCGGTCACGGCTGGCGGTGTCCAAAGCCGCCCCTGCCACACAGGGGCCTGAGCTGGGCACGAGGACCAGGTCGTCCAACCGCGCGAGCACGTGCGACAGGTGCACCGGGTCGCCGCACCACCACGTCGGGGCCGAACCCAGCTCCAGGTCCGTCCCGAGCACCTCGCGGGCCAGGCGCGGCAGGTACGCTGCCAGCGCTGGCGACTCCAGCACCGAGGCACCCAGGGGGTTCACGACGCTCACCGTCCCGGCACGCACCGCCCGCACCAGCCCAGGCACACCTATCCGCGACTCGCGGACGAGGTCCAACGGGTCGCACCAGTGCGCGTCCACCCGGCGCAGCACCACGTCGACCGGTTCGGGACCTTCCAGCCCCCGCATCCACAACCGTCCCGACCGCACCACCAGGTCGGAGCCCTGGACCAGCGGAAGGCCGAGCATGGCAGCCAGGTACGCCTGGTCGAACGCTGTGGCCGAATCCGGACCGTCGGTCAGCAGCACAGCGCGGGGTCCATCAGCGCGGGGTCCATCAGCACAGGGCCCATCAGCACGGGGTCCACCAGACCCGTCGCACCCCGGTGCGACATCGTGCAACGCCACGCGCAACGCGTGGAAGAACGGCCCGAGCCGCGCGATCGGCGCCTGCCGGTACGGCCCGGCCAGCACCTGGGCCACCACCCGCCGGTCCTCCATGGCGTACCCGGCGCCCGAGGCAGCCTGCGTCCTGTCGGACACCGCGCACCACACCCCGGCACTGTCGCGCACCACGTCTGTCGCAGCGAGCACCAGCTGGCGCGGTTGGGCCCACGGCAGACGCACCTGGTCCACCGCGCGCACAAACCCCGGGTGCGACAGCACGACGAGCGGCGGCAGCAGCGTGTCGGCCAGCAGCCGACGGGCCCCGTACAGGTCGCCCAGCACCGCGTCGAGCAGCTGTGAGCGCTGCACCAGGCCCCGCTCGAGCGCTCTCCACTCGTCGGCCTGGACGATGACCGGCGCTGGGTCCAGCCGCCAGCGGTCGTCGCCTGCGTAGGTGACCCCGTGGTCGGCCAGCAGTGTCTGGGTGCTCTGGCGCGCGTCGGCCAGCACCTGCGGGTCTGGGGCGCTGCCGTCCAACCACGACCAGTCCGGCCGCAGCTCGCCAAGCACGGGCGAGGAGAGCAGGTCGGTCACGTGCGCCAGTCTATGGCTGTGGTCTCACGGCGGTCGCCGACGACCTGGTCGACCCCCTGGGCGATCTGGACGGCCAAGGTGCGACGTCCAAGGGCTCGGACGGAACCGGTGTTCAGAGGGAGCCGACGATCTCGACAGTGTCGCCGAGGGTGACAGACGTGGGGCGGACCTTGTAGCGGCGCGCGACCTCGTCGAGGTTGACGTCGACCATGGTGCGGCCGTCGGCGGTGCGCACCGACGCCAGGCCGTCGGGCAGGCGGGCCAGCTTGGAACGCAAGACGGGAGCGACCTGCTCAGAGACGTTGAGGCCGCGTGCCGAGGCGGCGATGACCAGGGTGAGCATCTGCCTAGACAGCTCGGCGGTCACGGTGACGCCGACCGCTCCGGCGGCCTTCGCTGCGAGCTTGACGGCGCCGGACACCCCGGGCAGCTGGTCGACGTGGACCTTGGCGTTGATCGCCCCAGGGGCGCCGGTCACGTCGCCGACGGCCTCGGGGAGCATGGCGGTGGCACGGGCGGCCGTGATGATCTCGTTCAGCTCTGCGGTGATCTTCATCTGCACAGACTGCCACGGACCAGGCGGTGCCACTGCTGTCAACCACCTGCCGAGACCAGGCTCACAGGGTTTGCTCGTCGATGGACGGTGCCTGTCGACGTGGGTGTTGCAGATCCCGGCTCAGGGACGGTGGCGGTAGGACCCGCCAGGGGTGACAGGGCCGAGGAGCGCGTCCACGGTCACCAGGGTGAAGCCAGCGGCCTGGAGCTGGTCGACGATGCCGCCGATGGCCTCGACCGTGGTCGGGCGGATGTCGTGCATGAGGATGATCGAGCCGGGTTCGACGTCTGTCAGGGCCCGTGCGGTGGTGACCTCCACGTCCCGGTTGCGCCAGTCCTCGGTGTCGACGCTCCACAGGACCGACACGGCGCCGCGGTCACCGATGACTGCGAGCACGGTGGCGTTCGAGGTGCCGTAGGGCGGGCGGACCAGCGTCGGGGTGACGCCGGTGAGCTGGGCGATCACGGTGTTCGTGGCGTCGAGCTGCCAGCCAGCCTGCTCGGGCGACAAGTTTGTCAGCCGTGGGTGCGACCAGGAGTGGTTGCCGATAGCGTGACCTTCGGCTGCCATACGTATGACGATGTCTGGGAACTGTTCGACCTGGATTCCCAGGACGAAAAACGTGGCGGGCACACCTTTGGCCGCGAGCACGTCGAGCAGGGCACCGGTGTACTCGGCAGGACCGTCGTCGAAAGTCAGGGCGACGCAGGCGAGCACAGCACAGTCGACCACCGCGGGCCGAACGTCTGGCTCAGGTTCCGGCTCTGGTTCAGGCGCGGGTTCGGGGGCCACGGACTCTTGGCGCCATCCGAGTGTCGGTGCAGGTGGCGTTGGTCCCGACGCGCCTTGGCCACGCTGCTGGTCAGCCTCGGCGACCACTGGCAAGGAGGCCGCCTGGACGTTGTCGGCCGCCGAGCCCTGCGCGGCCGCAGCGAGGAGCCACGCAGCGACGATGACAGCGCCGACCGCCGCACCACGTCGTCCCATCGCTCTTCAGTCCTTTCGCCCGGTTTGTCCAACCTCAGTGTCGCACCTTGACCCGTTCTTGGGCGAGCCTCCGCGCTGAGGCGCTCTTCTGGGGGATCGGCTGCATGCGCCGATCGTGGAGTGTCTCACCGTCGACGATATTTCTTGGGCAGCACACGCGCAGTATGCCCACCGGGGACGTCGCCGCCGCCGAGACCGGCGCTGGCCACTGTTGCGTCACCTCCTACCTGGGACAGCGCCCGCAGTCGTCGTCCTCGACCCGTCGGCCCGGCTCGACGAGCCCCGGTAGGCGCCAGCACCCGTGGACGAACCGGCTTTACCGTCCCCCACGCCGGTCGTGACCTGCGCGAGAGCACCTCATGGGGATTGCCCGAGCGGGTGACTTCCTGGACACGCAAGAGTGCTGGTTCTTCTCGGCAAAGACACTGGTGATCAGGAGAGATGTCCGCTAGGACGCCCCGCCACCTGCGCCAGAGCGACCGCCCGGGTCCACCAGTGGGATGAGGCGTAGGTCACATCTTTGCGATTTTCTGGTTCCTCACCGACAGGCTCTGGACCCAAGCTCCGTATCATCAACTCTCAAGCGCGCGCGCGTAGGCCGCGCCCTGCCAGAGCCCGTACCAACCCGTCAGGACGGTTTTGTGAGCCCGAAGCCAGCCCCGTTCCCTGGAGTCCCGAACGTCATCAATGGCAACGGTGCCGTCGCGTACGTGATGCAGCACGTGTGCGGCGGTGTCATCGGGTATCCGATCACCCCGTCGACCGAGATCTCAGAGCACTTCGAAGCGGCCCGAGCCGAGGGCCAGCTCAACGTGTGGGGTCGTCACCCGTTCTTCGTGGAGACCGAAGGTGAGCACTCCGCGCAGTCTGGTGCGCTCGGAGCCGCCCTCACCGGTGGTTCGTACGTGTCGAACGCCTCGTCCTCGCAGGGCATCTTGTACGCCCTGGAGTCGCACTACGTGACCGCCGGGAAGAAGATCGGCGGGTTCGTCCTGCAGGTCGCCGCCCGCGTGGTGTCCAAGCACGCCCTGAACGTCATGGCCGGTCACGACGACGTGTACTCCCTGCTGCCTGCCGGCTACACGATCGTCTTCGGGTCCAACCCGCAAGAGGCCGCCGACCTGGCCGCGATCTCCTACCGGGTCTCGGCGCTGTCGCTGATCCCTGTGGCCAACGCGATGGACGGTTTCGCCACCAGCCACGTCATGTGCGAATCGGTGCTGCCCGAACCTGAGCTGCTGCGCACCTTCCTCGGCGACCCGCGCGGCCGGATCCCCTGCCCCACCGTGGCCCAAGAAGTCCTGTTCGGCGCCAAGGGCCGGGTGTTCCAGCTCGAGCAGTACGTCGCGCGCCACGCCGACGAGCTGGCGTCCACCGACCGTGAAGCGCTCGTGGACTGGCTGACCCAGAACGCGGAGAAAGTCGAGTCCGACGGTGCTGGTGACCTGCTCGGTTCCACCCTGGTGTGGCTGCCCGACGACCTGCACGGTTCGTGGCGCCGCGCCTGGACCAACGCCTGGGACAAAGGCACCCGCCAGATGGTCCCGGCCTTGGTCGACCCCGACAACCCGGGTCTGACCGGTCCGGTGCAGAACCAGCCCGACTTCCAGGCTGGCGCTGTCGACCACCGCACCCACTTCGCCTCGGCCGTGCCCGCCATCGTGCGCCAGGCCATGGACGAGTACGCCGAGCTGTCCGGGCGCCAGTACTCACCGGTGCACACCTACGAGTGCGACGACGCGGACGTCGTGGTCATCGGTATGGGTTCGATCACCGACGACCTGCGGGCCGTCCAGCCGTACCTGCGCGAGCAGGGCATCAAGGTCGGTATCGCGTCGGTCAAGCTGCTCCAGCCGTTCCCCGAGGCTGAGATCGCCGCGGCGGTCCGCTCGGCCAAGGCCGTGCTGGTGCTGGAACGCTCGGACGACACAGCGCTGACCCGCCTGGTCTCCCAGACCCTGTTCCGCGCGAACGCCAACGCCAAGGACGAGCAGTTCGCCGGTATCCCGGCCCTGGCCACGCTGCCGCGGCTGTCAACAGTGATCTTCGGCCTGGGCAGCCACGACGTGCAGCCGCGCCACCTGGTCGCCGCAGTCAAGACCGGCGCCACCGGCAAGGCAGCGCCGCTGTTCTACCTCGGTTCGCAGTTCTTCGACGACGCGGCCACTGGTGACGCCAAAGCCCTGCAGGACCGTCTGCGCGAGGCGTACCCGGAGACCGCCGCCATGGCGATCACCACCGAAGCCAACCCGCAGCTGCTGCCCGAAGGCTCTTTGCGCATCCGGTTCCACTCCGTGGGTGGGTACGGAACAGTGGCGACCGGAAAGCTCCTCACCGACATCTTGTCTGGTGCCCTGGACCTGCACTCGAAGTCAGCCCCCAAGTACGGGTCGGAGAAGTCTGGCGCGGCGACGAACTACTACATCACCTTGTCGCCCGAGGCTGTGCTGCTGACCAACAACGAGCTCGAAGACGTCGACGTCGTGGTCTCCCCCGACCACATGGCGTTCACGCACACCAACCCCCTCAAAGGTGTGGTGCCCGGCGGGACGTTCATCTTGCAGTCCGACCAGGACCCGTTGACGGTGTGGAAGTCGTTGCCGGCCCACGCCCGCCGCACCATCCGTGAGCGCAAGCTCAAGCTGTGCGTCCTCGACGCTTTCTCGGTCGCCAAGAAGCACGCCCCCAGCGCCGACCTGGAGACCCGGATGATGGGTATCGCCTTCGTCGGCGCCGTCACCGGCCACGTCGACCGGGTCTCTGCCGGGGCGTCGGCGGCTGACATGCGCGAGAAGGTGCGCGCCCAGCTCGTCAAGAAGTTCGGCCGCAAGGGCGACGCGATCGTCGAAGGCAACATGGCCGTGATCGACGACGGTGTGGCCGCGACGGTCCGGATCGACTACGACGCCCCCGAGTTCGTCGCCGCGGACGAGGCCCGTCCCGTCGCCCGGGCTTCGGTGGCCCTGTCGGCGTCGATGTGCCCGGTCGCCACGACCAAACGCCCCCAGGCCCTGTTCGACCCGGAATATTACGAGAACCTCGTCGCCCGTCCGTTCCGCGAAGGGACGATCGGCGAGTCGCCGGTGCTGCCCGGCGCCGGGATGTTCATGCCGCCCGGCACTGGCGCTGCCAAGGACAAAGGCCTGTTCCGCCGGCAAGTCCCGGTGTTCGACCCCACCACCTGCACCGGCTGCCTGGAGTGCGGCATCGTGTGCCCCGACGCGGCTATCCCCATGACCGTGCACGAGGTCGACGACGTGCTCGCCGGAGCCCTGGACGCTGCGGACCTGCCCGAGGCAACATCCGCAGCCTTGCGCAAGGTTGTCCACGCGTGGGCCGAGCGCGCCCGCCGGCTGCTGCGCGAGGCTCCGACCGACGCGGTGCTGGCCGAGGTCATCGCCCAGGCCGCCGACGTCATCGACCCCGACGACCGTGTCGCCCGCCGTGGTGTCGACGCGGTGGTCGCAGCCCTGGGACAGTTCCCCGTGGCCCGCACCCGGCCGTTCTTCGACTCGCTGGAGAAGTCCGAACCAGGCACCGGTGCGTTGTTCTCCGCTGTGGTGGACCCGTGGAAGTGCACCGGGTGCCTGCAGTGCGTGGACGTGTGCGGACCCGGCTCCCTGGTCGACGCCGACCAGACCAAGGACGTGCTCAGCGATATCGAGACCCGTTTCGAGCGGCTCACCGAGCTGGCCACCACCCCGCGCCGGTTCACCGAAGGCGCGACCGAACCCGGCGGCGACATCAAACGCCTGCTGCTGGACCGTGACGCGTACTACGCCATGCTCGGTGGGCACGGGGCGTGCCGCGGCTGCGGTGAGGTCACCTCGATCCGGCTGGTCACAGCCTTGTCGCGGGCCCGCGCCGAAGACCAACGCCGCACCCAGGTGCGTGAGCTGGAAACCCTCGTCGACCAGCTGCGCACCAAGCTCGACGAGGTCGACGACCCGGCCCGCACCGCACGGATCACCGAGGCGATCACCGAGCTGGACTCGGCGCTGTACCGCGTCGAGGCTGGCCCGACCGGCAACGGCCCGTCGCCGACAGTCGTGGCCAACTCCACTGGCTGCTCGTCGGTGTACGCCTCGACCCTGCCGTTCACCCCGTACATCGACCCGTGGGTGAACTCGCTGTTCCAGGACGCGCAGCCGCTGGCCGCGGGGATGTTCGAAGGTGTGGCCGCCAAGGTCACGCCAGCGGTCAAAGCCCTGCGCACCGCACGGCTGGAGCTGGCCGACGCCTACGACGAGGCCCGCGACACCAAACCCCTGTCGACGATCGACTGGCGTGAGTTCACCGACGAAGAGCGCGCGCTCATGCCGGTGTTCTTGACGATCTCCGGTGACGGCGCGGCCTACGACATCGGTTTCGGCGCCCTGTCGCGCGTCCTCGCCGAAGGTATCCCGGTGAAGATGCTCGTGCTGGACACCGGCACGTACTCCAACACCGGCGGCCAGGCCTCCACCGCGAGCTTCACCGGCCAGGACTCCGACCTGGCGCGGTTCGGCTCGGCGCACGGCGGCAAGTCTGAGCTGCGCAAAGAGCTGGGCCTGCTCGCCGCGTTCCACCCGGGCACGTTCGCCTGCTCGGTGTCCACGGCGCTGTACGGGCACTTCCTCGACACCGCGAAGGCCATGCTGGAGTTCGGCGAGGGTGCGGCCCTCATGCAGGTCTACACCCCCTGCCAGCCGGAGAACGGTATCGCCGACGACGTGTCCGCGGCGCACGCCCGGGCAGCGGTCGAGTCGCGTATGGCCCCGCTGTACGTGCACGACCCGCGCGGCGGCGAGGCCCTGTCGGCCCGCTGGAACATCGAGGGCAACCCCGACGTGGACAAGCTGTGGACGAGCACGACACTGCAGCACGTCGACGAGTCCGGTGCGGTGGCGCTGCTGGAGACACCGCTGACCCCCGCCGAGTTCGCCTTCGGCGAGGTGCGGTTCGCCAAGCACTTCCGCAAGCTCAAAGCGGACCAAGAAGACGACGCGGTCCTCGCGGCCGAGTACGTCGAGCTACCGCCCGAGCAACGCGACGGCAAAGTCCCGTTCATCTGGGCTGTCGGCGCCGACCAGCGCCTGTTCAAGGTGGCCTGCGGCGCGGCGATCATCGCCCTGGTCGAAGACCGCCGCCGGCACTGGCGCTCCTTGCAGTACCTGGCCGGTGTGACCGTCGGCGCCCTGTCGGCGTCGCACGCTGGTGAGCTGGCAGACCTGCGGGCCCAGCTCGACGAGGCTGTGGCTTCGCGTGAGGCGTCCTTGGACGAGATCGCCGCAGCCATGGCCGAGCTGGCCACGTCGACCGCACCGGTCGCCCCGGCGCCGACCATGCTGGGTATGCCCGGCCCGGCGCCTGCGGCCCCCGCGGCGCCAGCACCGTCGGGTGCCGGTGACCGGCCGATCTGGCTCGACCCGGACGACCTACCCCAGTGCAACGACTGCGGCACGTGCTACCAAGAGCTCTCGGCGCTGTTCGAGAAGACGACCATCATGGTCGACGGTGCAGCCCAGGTCGTCGGACGCCTCAAAGACGGCGTGCTCGACGGGCTCGAGGTCACCGACGACCTCAAAGCCCGTATGGCCCGCGTCAAGGACAACTGCGATGCGGAGATCATCCAATGACGACCACCGACTCCACCCCCAGCCCGGTCGAGACCTGGTTGGGTGCCAAGGCCGCGCACGACGCGTCGGTCGCGCAGGTCTCGCAGCTGGAAGGGACCCGGGAAGTCGTGGGGTTCCGCCAGCAGATGGACCTGCTGCAACGGCGGCTGGCAGCCGACCCGCGCTCGTTCCGCCAGATGTTCTTGTCCGACGGTATGGCTGCCATCGCCGCAGAGTTCCGCGGCACCGAGCTGTCGCGCGACTTCACGGTGGCTCTGTGGGACGTCCTCTCCCGCGACGACGCCGCGTCAGTCGTCACCATGCGGTTCATCTGGAACCTGCCGATCGGCAAGAAACGGTTGTTCATCCGGGCGATCGACCACTACCTGCGCGACCGGTACCCCATGTTCGAAGGGCTGTCGGACAACTGGCCGTTGGGTAACGGCATCGAGCCGTACATCCGCCCGCCCGAAGAGCGTTCGCAGGACTTCTCCCTGGTCAACACCGGGTACCTGGGCTACATGGCCCTGGGGTTCACCCAGCGCGACACGGACCTGCTGGTGTGGCTGGAGGCCCTTCGCGACAAACAGTGCTCGGACTCCCCGTGCGAGCTGGGTGAGCTCATGGACGGCAGCCAAGGCGCCAACGGCGGCTGCCCCGTGCGGATCCACATCCCGCAGATGTTCGAGCTGCTGGGCCAGGGCCGGTTCGCCGAGGCGCTGGAGATGATGGAGGAATCCAACCCGTTGCCGAACGTCACCGGCCGGGTGTGCCCCCAAGAGCTCCAGTGCCAAGGCATGTGCCTGCACAAGAAACCCATGTCCATCGGCCAGGTGGAGTGGTTCTTGCCTGAGCGCGCCAAGATCGTGGACCCCGACTCTGACCAGCGTCGGTTCGGGCATATCCCCGACCCGTGGGTGTCACCGACCAAACCACCGGTGGCGATCGTCGGGTCGGGCCCGTCAGGCCTGATCAACGCGTACCTGCTGGCCGTCCAGGGCTTCCCGGTCACCGTGTTCGAGGCGTTCCACGAGCTCGGCGGGGTGCTGCGGTACGGCATCCCCGAGTTCCGTCTGCCGAACTCGTTGATCGACGACGTGGTGCGCAAGATCCGCCTTCTCGGCGGCCGGTTCGTGACGAACTTCGTCGTCGGCAAGACCGCCACCTTGGAAGACCTGCGCGAGGCCGGGTTCTGGAAGATCTTCGTCGGCTCGGGCGCTGGCCTGCCCAAGTTCATGGGCGTGCCTGGCGAAGAGCTGCTCAACGTGATGTCCGCGAACGAGTTCCTCACCCGCGTCAACTTGATGCAGGCCGCCCACGAGGACCACGAAACCCCTCTGCCGGAGGTCGAGGGCAAACACGTGATCGTCATCGGCGGGGGCAACACCGCCATGGACGCCGCCCGCACCGCCAAACGTCTGCGCGGCGACGTGACGATCGTCTACCGCCGCACCCAGGCGGAGATGCCCGCCCGTGTCGAAGAGCTCCACCACGCCCTCGAAGAGGAAGTGGCGCTCATGCAGCTGCACTCGCCGACGGCGTTCCACGGCACCGACGACGGTTTCGTCAACGCTGCGACCATCGAAGAGATGGAGCTGGGCGAGCCGGACTCGTCCGGCCGTCGTCGTCCGGTCGCCACGGGACGTACCTCGCTCATGCCTGTGGACCTGGTCATCATGGCCCTGGGCAACGCCGCGAACCCGATCATCAAAGACTCCGAGCCGAACCTTGCGGTGTCCCGCTGGGGCACCATCGAGCTGGAAGACGGTTCGCAGGAGACGTCCATCGAGGGTATCTACTCTGGTGGGGACGCCGCCCGTGGCGGTTCCACCGCGATCCTCGCTGCTGGGGACGGCCAGAGCGCCGCCCGCCAGATCCTGGATATCGAGGTGCCCACGGCTGAGGTGGTCTCCCGGGTCGACAGCGCCCGCGCGTACACCGACGCTGCCGGTGCCGAGTCGGTCATCTTGGCCAAGCGGAACCTGTCGCCGGGTATCGAAGAGTTCGTCGTACGGGCCCCGGTCATCGCCCGGTCCGCCCAGGCAGGCCAGTTCGTGCGGGTCTACCCGGCCGACAAGGGCGAGCTCATCCCCCTGACGCTGGCCGACTGGGACCCCGAGGCCGGCACCATCACCTTGGTGGTGCAGGACGTGGGTGTCTCCTCGGCGCTGATGAACGCCATGGAACCTGGTGACGTGCTCGTCGGCGTGGCCGGCCCGCTCGGGCGTCCGTCGGTGCTGCACAAGTACCCGGCGACCAAGACCGTCGTGTTCACCGCTGGCGGCCTCGGCCTGCCCCCGGTGTACCCGATCATGCGTGAGCACCTGCGCCTGGGCAACCACGTCACGTTGATCAACGGGTTCCGCACCAAGGACCTGATGTTCTGGGACGGTGAAGACGAGTACGTCGGCGCCCTGCAGGCCGAGTTCGGCAAGAAGCTGGACGTGGTCTACACCACCGACGACGGCACTTTCGGCACCAAGGGTTTCGTCACCACCCCCCTGGAGAAGATGCTCAAGGCCAAACGCCCCATCGCCGAAGTCATCGCCATCGGCCCCTCCCCCATGATGCGTGCCGTCGCCGACCTCACCCGCGGCTACAAGGTCCCCACCGTGGCGTCCTTGAACGCCATCATGGTCGACGCCACCGGTATGTGCGGCGCCTGTATGGTCCCCGTCGAAGAGGACGGCAAGCTCGTCCGCAAGCACGCCTGCATCGACGGCCCCGAGATCGACGCCCACGCCATCGACTGGGACAAGTTCCTTCCCCGTTTCGGCCTGTTCAAGAAGCAAGAACAAGCCGCCCGAGCCCGCCACAAGCTCTGAGGCTCAACGACGAGGCGCGGCGTGCCCCGGCACGCCGCGCCTCGTTGTTTCTGGACATTGGGGACGGTTCCTATGTCCTGCCTGGTCAGACTGTTCTCACCAGGTCGCCGCTGACGGTCTCACCAGGAGACCACCCCCTGCCCAACCGGCGTACCCTGGAGCTACCCAAGCTCGGCGCCGACGACGGCACCGACCTGTGGGACTGGTTGCGCCTGATCGCCGCGGACAACGAGGAGGAGATCGAGATGGCCGTCGACGCCAACGCTGACCTGCGACAAGCCGCAGACCTGATCACCGAGTTCTCCGCCGACCGCGACCGCCGCTACGAAGCCCTGGCCCGTGAGAAGTTCCTGCACGACCAAGCCACCCGCGAATACGAAGGACTCCAACGAGGCCGCGAAGAAGGCCTCAAACAAGGACGCGAAGAGGGACGCGAAGAAGGCAGCCAGTCACGTGCCGTGTCGAACGCTCGCAACGGGCTGCAGATGGGTCTGCCGGTCGAGCAGGTCGCGACGATCACCGGTCTGAGCGTGGACGAGGTGAGACGGCTGGCCCTCGACGGCTGACCAGCCAAGGACAATGGGGGTTGTTCCTCTGGGGACATTGGGGACGGCTCCTATTGTCCTGCCTGGTCAGGGGCCGCTGGGAACGACGTCTGCCAGGGGTCGATCACGACCAGCCCGTCGAAGCGGGCGAAGTCGCGGACGTTACGGGTGACCACGCTCAGGCCGTGGACGAGGGCCGTCGCGGCGATGTAGGCATCGGCTTCGGGTGCCTGGGACGGCAGGTGCAACGCCGCCGCCCACCGCGCCACGTAAGCGTCCACCGGGAGCACCCGCTCGGCGAACTGGGCGTCGAGGATGTCGAGCCACCGCCGCAGCACGGCACCCTGGGCAGCGTCTGTGCGTTCCTTGCCCAGCACACCCCATTCAAGCTCTTTGACGGTCACTGCTGACATGTAGCCTGACGCGGCGTCGAGCCCACGCGCCCAGCGGACCACCGCTGGGTCAGCGGTGCCCAACGGCACCTGGCGAGCCCGGACAGTGGGGACGGTTCCTATTGTCCTGCCTGGTCAGCGTCCATCGGTGTCGATCTCGTCGGAGAGCACTCCCGCAACGTCCGCTAGAACATGTTGGGTTCTGCGACGACGACCGCGATGGTCAATCGACGAGGCCGATCTCGTCGGAGAACTCCGCGAGAGTTTGGTCCGCCCGGTCGCTCCGACGAGGCTGGATGGTCTCGGTCTCGAATCCCACGACGGTGCGTTTGGTGCGGGAGAACTCTATGCCGACCAGGTGGACCGGGACGCGGTCGGCCAGGTACTTGTCGGCGTAGCCGCGGTCTTTGATCTGGGCCAGAGCCATACCCTCGGGCTCGTCGTCGACCATCTTGAACTCGAACACGTACACCTGGGCACCCACACGCACTGCTAGGTCCAGCCGACCGTGGTTCGACGACTCCTCGGCCACAGGGTCCAGGCCGCTGCCGGCGACACATGCGTAAAACACCGACGAGTAGAACCCCTCCTGCGTGCCGATGTCGTTCCTCGTGAACCACTGGTACGGGATCCCGGCGAACAACGAGACCACGAACTCTTCCAGCGCTTCGGTCTGCCCAGCCTCCAGCAATAACCGCAGCTTGCGGCGGTGACCCTCAGCGCCGCTGGTGTCGTCGATCAGCCACGCCAGCAGCGTCGAGTTCATGGCGTCGCGGACCTCACGGTTGGGGTACCCCAGGATGTAGTACGTCGTACCGCCGACCACCTCAGTGCCGGTGATCGTCAGGTATCCAGACTGGAACAGCAAGGCTTCGACCGTGATGTCGGCGATGTCGAAATTCGACAGCAGGTCCGACGTGGCGTACGAGCGGGCCAGGTTCGGGGCGAAGAAGCGCCGTGACCGCAATGTCTCGACCAAGAACGCTGGCGTCCCAGTCCCGAACCAATAAGACCTGAGCTTGCGGTGGCGGAACAGCAGCAGCAGGTCGTACGGGTTGTAGACCGCCGTGCCGTCCCAGTTGTAGCCGTTGTACCAGTCCCTGACCTCGTCGCGGTCCAGCCCTTCTAGCTCGGGGCCGAACACCTCGTCCAGGTCGTCCTCGGTGTACCCGCACACCGCCGAGAACGCTTCGCTCAACGAGATGTCGTCCAGGTTGTTCAGCTCAGAAAAAATGCTCACGTGGGAAAACTGTGACACCCCTGTGAGCATGACGAACCGAAGATGTGCCTCCTGGTCCTTGAGCACTGAGTACACATTGGCCAGCCCGTCACGCATCTGGACTGCCAGGTCCGTGTTGGTGAGATTGTCCAGGATCGGTTTGTCGTACTCGTCGACCAGCACCACCACCTGCTGCCCGTGGACCTGCTCGGCCTCCTGGATCAGCCAGATGAACAGGTCAGGGATCCGGTATTCGGGCATCGGACCCAAGCCGAGCCTCATCGCGTTGCGGTGCAGCTGGGCGATGATCCGCTCGTCCAGCGCCGCCGGGTCCCGCAGCCTCCCACCGGCGAACGACAGGCGCACCACCGGGTAGACCGTGTCCCAGTCCCACTCGTCGTAGCAGGCCAGCCCCTCGAACAGGGCCTTGTGCCCCGCGAACATCTCCGCCAGGGTGTCGATGAACAACGACTTGCCGAACCGGCGCGGCCGGGACAAGAAACACGTGCGCCACTTGGCCAACTGCATGGCATAGCCAGTCTTGTCCACGTAGTAGTAGTCGCCGCTCCGGATCGTGGCGAACGTCTGGACGCCGATGGGCAGTTCCTTGCGGTCCATCACCCCTCCCAAGTGTCGCGGCGGTCGAGCCCATCCTACGCGTGGCCAGGTCCGCGATGCCGCTGGGGTCGTCAGCAGGTCGTGTCCGCCAGCGACAGCGAGCCTGGGTGCCCACGCCTCCGCTGCGTGCGTCAACCCGCCGCGCCTTGTCACTTCCCATGTGCTTGCACTCGCGGGTGCGGCAAGATACGGCTATGTCGCCCACCTTGCCGCGGATGACCGCCAGCCCCTCGATCTACGAGGTGGTCCGCGCAGGTCTCGGCGCGGACGGTCGCCTCCCAGCCCAGGGTTTCGCACTCCCGGACGACCCCGCCCCAGCGCCGGACCAGCTCTTGTGGGCACCGGGGGCGATAGACGGAGTCCTTGCAGGACCGGGGAAGAAGGCCGCCAAGAAACAGGCCCGGGCGGCTTCGCACGCCCTGGTCAAGGCTACGCGTCAACCCACCGAACGCAGGTTGGCCACGCTGTATGAAACCCTCCGGGACGAAAGCTCGCTGGGGTATGTCGACAAGATGATCGAATATGTCGTCACAGCCGACCCGGATGCTGGAACCGTCCACGATCTGGGGGTCTGGCTCGCGACCACGGCTACCGACCGGAGCCCGGTAAAGATCGGGCTCGCCCTGGTCGGTATCACTGGGCTGCGCGATGCTGGCGAGGTCGTGATGACGCTCGGCGCCCACGACGAGTTCACGTTGTTCGCGGCGGTGGCCTTGAGCAACGGTACGCCAACTCCCGAGCTGGACCTTTGGCACCTGGCCCAGCGGGTCGACGGCTGGGGCCGCATCCAGTGCGTCGAGCAGCTGCGGGGCGCGTCAGACCCGCAGATCAAGGACTGGCTCCTGCGTGAGGGGTTCCGCAACTCGATCATGTACGAATACCTCGCGTTCATCGCCGCGACCACGGGGGACCTGCTCGGCGCCCTGCGACGCCCCGATGTCGACCGCGAGCTGCTGACCTCCGCCGGCCAGATCATCACAGCCCTCATCGACGGCGGGCCGGCCGAGGACATCGGCGACCTCACCGACGCCCCCGCGCTCCTCGACGCCTATCTCGACCTGCTCGCTGACCGCGCAGAGACGCTCACTGACCTGGATACCGCTGTGTCCATCGTCGGGGTGCTGGACCGAGACCCACACGGCTGGGCCGAGAGCAAGCGAGCCGGGCTCCTGGACAAGGCACAGCGCGTGATTGCCGCGCCGCTGTGGCCGACGCTGGTCACCGCTGGCCTCGAGTCTGACGACCCCCACACGTTCTGGCTCGCCAACCAGGCCGCTCCTCGGTTCGCGATCGACACTTTCGACATCCATCTCGCGCGCCTTCGAGCTGATCCGTTCGGGACGTCCTGGTACGCCGCCTGGCAGGCGGCCGACTCCGCCGACCGGCGAGGGGCGCTGGTGAGCCTAGCCCGGAACACGTGCCCGCGGGAGGCCATCACCACTGGCGCCCCGGACACCCTCCTCGGGTTCGGCCCAGAGTTTCGCGTCCACGATGTGCTTGGTTGGACGCTGCAAGAGCTGCGGCACTATCCCGGCACCGGCACAGACCTCGTCGCCCTCGGGCTGTGCAGCCCGGTGGCCCGCAACCGCAACATGTCGCTCAACGTGCTCAAGGAATGGCCGGTCGAGGACTGGTCCGACGTAGTCGGCGAACACCTTCGCGAACTCGCGTCATCAGACCGGCACGAGGACATCCGCGCGGCGGCTGGCGAGCTCCTCGCCCGCCTTGACCCGCGGCAGTAGGTACCGGCTCCCGGCACCTGCGACGTACCCGGTTCGTGAGTTGAGACGCTGCACTCGTAACTATCACTGTGAGCGGAACTGCCTAGGTCGGTGTCCAGGCCGAGGTCGTGGGCCTAAGGCGCTTGCGGCACGCTGACGACACGGACGCGGCGGTGAGCCGGGACAGGGCGCAGATCGTCACCGCCGGTGCCAACGCCATGGTGCGGGTGTGGACATCGTCAACACTGGCTGGCAGCGCCACTTGCTGCCCGGACACAGAGCGGAAGTGGCCTTCGGCCCACGTTGCGTGATCGGCGTGATCAGGCAGGGTGGAGGACGTGAACTTGGCAACAGCGCGCCGAGGTGTGTGGCATCTCCGGCACGGCGGTTTGGCGGGATTGCGTCAGTTCCGGCAACGGGTGAAGGTCGACGCTGCACCCGGTGATGTGCGGGCACGGCCGCACCGTGACGGTCTGACGTTCGCACCGTGGCCCTTGCCGCCTGCTCCGGCGCGGCGCGCCGAACTGCGGGTCGCGGTGATCTTGGACGACTTTTCCGCGATGGCTTTTGGGTACGAGTGGACCCAGGTGCGCCTGACTCCCCAGCGCTGGCGCGAGCAGATGGACGGCGTTCATCTGCTGTTCGTCGAGTCGGCGTGGGCAGGCAACGAAGGGGCGTGGCGCTACCAGCTGACCGGCACGAACGCACCAGGCCCGGCGCTGGTTGCGCTGCTGGGGTGGTGCCGCGCCCATGGGGTGCCCACCGTGTTCTGGAACAAGGAGGATCCGATCCACTACGAGGATTTCCTTGGCACCGCGTTGCTGTTCGACCACGTCCTGACCACGGACGGCGACCTGGTGGAGACCTACCGCACCGCGTTGGGGCACGACCGGGTCGGCGTGTTGCCGTTCGCCGCGCAACCCGCGGTGCACCACCCGATGCGCTCGGGGCACGGCTATGCCGAACGCGACGTGGCGTTCGCCGGGATGTACTTCGCTCACCGGCACGCCGAGCGCCGCGAGCAGATGGACCTGCTGCTGGGGGCCGCGTCGCGCGCCTCGGGGCGTATGGAAACGGGGCTGGAGATCTTTTCGCGCCAGCTCGGCGGAGAGTCCCGCTACCAGTTTCCCCCGCCGCTGTCCCAGCACGTCGCTGGGCGTCTGGACTACCCGCAGGTGCTCACCGCGTACCGTGCGTACAAGGTGTTCTGTAACGTCAACACGGTGGTCGGCTCCTCGACGATGTGCGCTCGCAGGGTGTACGAGATCACTGCGTGCGGCACCCCGGTCGTCTCAACCCCGAGCCCGGCGATCACCGCGGTGTTCGGCGACGACGTCCCCCAAGTCGCCAACACAGATCAAGCCGAAGCGACCTTGCGCGCCCTGGTCACCAACCGCGAACTGCGCGACCGGATGGTGCACCGGGCCCAGCGTAAGATCTGGGCTGCGCACACATACTCGCACCGCGTCGATCAGGTGCTCGACGCCGCCGGGATCGCCGGGCACCGGCTGACCGCAGGTCCGCGAGCCGTGAGCGCGCTGGTCTCTTCAAACCGGCCGCACCGGCTCGAGTCGGTCCTGGCGACGGTGACTGCCCAGAAAAACGTCGAGGTCCAGCTGGTGTTCGTCGCCCACGGCTGGGACGTCGACAGCGACGCACTTCGCCGCGCAGCCAAGGATGCTGGACTGGCCGACGCCGTGGTACTGCAGGCCGACAAGGACGTCCCGCTCGGAGAGTGCCTGAACAGGGCCGTCGGTGCCGCCGACGCCCCGGTCGTCGCGAAAGTCGACGACGACGACGTCTACGGCGAGCACTACCTATTCGACCAGCTTGCCGCAATGAACTACTCCGGTGCTGACGTGGTCGGCAAGCACGCCCACTTCGTCTACCTGGCGCAGACTGACGTCCTAGCGCTGCAGTTCGCCAAGTATGAGCACCGGTTTAGCCATTTTGTCGCCGGTCCGACGATCGTCGCACGTCGCGACATCGCGGCAGACGTCGCCTTTCCTCCACTGCGCTGCGGCGAAGACACCGGGTTCTTGTCGGCGGTGCTCGAAGTTGGCGGCACGATCTACTCGGCCGACCGTTTCGGCTTCGTCAAGGTGAGAGACGCGGACGTTGGGGCGCACACCTGGGCAGTTTCCGACGCCCAAATCCTGGCCACGGCGCAGGTCCAGGGGTTCGGCCGAACCTTTGTCCACGCAATGGCATGACAGGAGCGCCGTCTGGCGTCCTTGATACGCCCATCTAGGTGCGATTTCATTGCTTCTAGCCGTCGAGCACATCAAGGGATGTTACACCTATAGAATCACGCATCTAAGAATGCTGAGCGTCGGTGACTACTAAAATCGTGCGTCGCCCAGGATCGCAATGTTGCTCCTATTTTTGGGCGCCGGACGTGCCGGCCATCACTTTAAGTGAACGAGCGTTGTGTGAGGCGATTTCACGCACAAAGTCCGCGATGCGCGAATAGGCGTCTTGTGAATAGTGAAATGGCTCGGGTCCCCATTTGTGCATGGAATCGGCGAGTGGGTCTGGGCTGAGTCGAAGGTGCCGTATTCCAGAGTCAGCAAGATACTGGTGATAGCGGCCGAAGAGAGCATTCCAGGTGTCGATTGACTTGCCCCTGTAGGCTTTCATTGGTGTTCCGTTTTCGTCACGTTCTGCGAATACTATCCAGACAAACGCTGTGCGTTCGATCATTCCGGCCCGCAGAAGTTCGGACAGGAGACGATCCGCTGCCGTCCGCCAGAGTCCAAAATGCTCATCAGTACCGAAGGAGATGGGATGTCCACTAGCAATGGTGTTGTTGAGGCTAGATTGCTGATACTCCAGCGAGGGGGTGACGAATGAGCCGCCGTCCACCGGCAAGATCCCGAGACGTTCGATGAGAATATCGAGTAGGAGGACATCGGAACGAGGGGCCACATCAATGATGCGTCGTAAAGCGTCCGAGTTGATGTCACCCATGACCATACGCCGCCGAAATGCCGAATGTAGTCCAAAATCGCCCGGACCGATTTCAACGGGTGGAGTCATTGCGCTGATGATGGACTGCCGGGCCACGTATGACACCACGGTGAGATCATCGCTCGACTCAACCGAGTCCCTCGATACGCATCCGCCGTAGATCGACACCCTTATTTCGCTCTGGTGTTCGCTGCGTGACACACTCCCGCCCGTGGGCACCGCCACGTGTGGAACGGTCACGACAGGCTCCCTTCTCCAGCTCGGACGGGCGAGTTGCCGATACCCGACAGCCCCGTCGCACGCGGGAATCGGTCACTCTCCATTCAGTCTTGCCGTGACTCCGCCTGCGCGCATCCCGGGCCCATGAGCACGACAAGCACCCCGAGACAGAGGCATCGGATCGGTAAGGCACCATCGAACCTACGCTCTTGCGACTCGATCGAGGCCCACCTGACCTGTGAGTCTTGAGGTGGCTGGTCTGAGACCGGCTGCCGAGGACGGCTCTGGCCCTCCGCGTAAGCGTGACTCCCACGTGACTTGGCCTCTGTGGTGGAGTGCCCTGACGATGATCGACCACTTGCGTGGGGTGGGTGGCGTCGTCTTCGGCCCACCTCGGTGGCTTGATCAGAAGGCTGTCCGACCGCGCGGCGACATGGGGGCCGTGACTCATCACAGGCCTGTCCCGGTGTGCCTTCCTCCCGGACCGATGCCAGCCGCGTTGTGGCCAGAGCCTAGTTCCCGATCAGGAAGGACCGGCAGTGACCGTCGTCGCCCGCACTCACCCGTTCGTCATCGGTGTGGACACCCACGCCAAGACCCACGCCGTGTCGATCCTGGTCACCCCGAACGGCCAGGCAGTCGACCACACAGTTTCCCGCCACGCCCGCGGGTATGGCCCGCGCGATCGACTGGGTCGCTCGACGCACCGGTGGGGATTTCGTAGTTCTACGACGCAGTCCTGCCCGCACGCTGCTGGACAAGCCCGGAATCAGCCCGGTGACCGCCGCAGTGGCGATGGCTGCCTGGTCCCATAACGAGCGGCTCCGCTCAGAGGCTGCGTTCGCCTCCCTCGCAGGCGTCAACCCCATTCCGGCGTCGTCTGGCAGTGCCACACGTCACCAGCCCGGCCTACAGGGGCCTGACTCCAAGGATCTGGCGAACTGGTCAGTTTGGACCGAGATGAGCTCTCATACCTGCCACGGTCTGCGCAACTCACTAGCGGGAGCACCACCGACCCGGCTCACGGGTGCAACCAGTCGTTGGACATGGAGATGCCACCGGGACGCAGCCACACTGGGTTTTGACCTTTCTAGCCAAGAGGCGCCTCCTGCTTCTGTACCCCAATCGCCGACAGGCACTACATAGCAAAGTCTCCAAGAAAGTCCCCGCTATCTGCGTGATGTCATCGAGATCTGCCGACTGACCAAAGACTGCAGCGCGGGCAGACTCCGGATGCGCTAGCGCAGCCGTTCGAGTTGCGGACCACCAGGCGCTGAGCAAGACTCAGCAACGAGGAGCGCAGCCAACGCTCCAGTAGAGGATTCAAATGTCCCCTCGACGCGGCCCAAGCCGTCGGACCGACCGCAGGCGTTCGCGAGTAACTTTAGTAGATCGATGGAACAGAAGGGGTCCGAGGCGAAAAATGGTCGATCAAGGGCCGGGGCAGTGTGTCGACTGTAGACAACGAACGGGCACGGCTACCTTCGCCGAACTCTTTCTCCAGAACAACGATACTTACCAGGCAGGAAGGCTGTGAAAATGACCAAGCGACTACAGGAAATCTATCGGAGTCTGGTAGAAGATGCAGAGTATTCGAAACTGGATGGAATCGACAAACGGGCAGAGTCGCTGGCAGAGTTTTGCGGAGTCAAAGAGGAGTTGCTGTGGACAGGAAAGTCTCGCCTGTGCCCTCTCGACCTTCGAGTCCTGGTCCTTACCCACTCAAAACAGAGGAATGGGATTTTGGTAGGAATCAAAGGGCTTGGTCCACATGAAAGTATGCCGTACTACTCATGGAGTCGGGCCGGTTTCCACTTCAGATATCTGAATCCGTCCGGAGGTACGGGGTACTGCGACGTACCAACATGGCCGTTGATGGCAAAGCCTGATGCCACTGTGGAGGTTTTCCTACGCGGGTGTCGCCCGACGAACCCACTATTTGCGGCGAAACTCATGCAGGACGACCCGCCGGGCCAGGGGAAATATCTCAGAAGCGAACTTGGGGAGAGCGAGGAATTCAGTCGATTTGTGGAGGCCCTGTCCTGCTGCACTGGAGACCGAGACAGAACTTGGCAGGAGCTCGTAGTCGGTGCCGGCGGCAAAATTGGTCCTGCTCTCGGAGCAGGAACGCTATTGAGTGGCGAATGCCTTTCATTGATGTACCGCGTACCTGGGTTTTCTCGATGGATTTTTATCACCCCATCGGAGAATTTTGGTACAGGCATGTCTATCGCGGCGATGACAATTGCTCCATCAATGCACGTCACAATTGCGCCGAGTGGTATCACTCGCTGTGTGTCTAGGCACCTAGAGAGGCTGGAAGAAATTGACTACTCCATGCTTCCCAATCCTGATTGTATTCAGAAATCTCAAGCTCCAGATCTCGGCGTTCTGGGCCATGACAACTTTGCACACTCGTATCTCCAGTGCCTACCGGCGTTCGAAAGGATTTCCCGGCTCGAACGAACCGTCTCTTTCGCAGAGGCCACCGTCGAACTGAGCGCCAGAAATCCGCTCGGTGACGTGACAAAAATTGTGCCAGGATTGCCACCACTGTGCAAGGATGCGGAACTGCGGAGGAGCGATTGTGGCGCATCAGGACTAGCTTTTTCCGAACGTCTAATACTGCCGCTTGGAGTGGGGGTCGACAATCAACGCAAGGCTATGAAGATTTCCACGTCACTGCGCCATCTAGTTATCGCTCATGCGACCCGTTCTGGAGATCCGCCTCCCCTGGTTGACACTATTGCGAACGCAGGTCACGATTTTGTGTTGTGGGTATCAATTCGGGGGATCGTGCCCCGGACGCCATCCAACTTTGAGGATGTCGTTGTCTCGCTGGCAAAAATTCTGGACGTCGTCAGAAGTGGTCCGGCCCTCGTTCTGGACGGCATGTCTCTACAATGGGGCTGGGAAGAGAGATCTTTCCTCAAAGGCCATAGATTGGACGAATATTTCGATGCGGAACTCCGGATTGCCTCATCGATTGAAGACAGGATATCTTCCGATGGTCTGTCCACGGCCGTCTATCCGGCAATCGGGATGAAAATGGCCGAGTCGATTCAGTTGGCATCCACCGTCGACGCGTATTTTACTCACGACGGAACAACTCAACATAAGATTGGATGGTTCTACCCAGAGCTTCCGGGCATCGTGCATGGACCCAGGCAGCGTTCGTCATCGGCACAGTTTGGCTGGCACCCGGTAGAAGGCGGAGTGGCGCCGGTATACGTTCCGAGTGAACTGATCATCGACGATCCTTCCATAGACTCATGGGTACCCCAAGCAAACTACGGGTACTCGGTTCTTCTCAATGACCAATGGGTCGACTTTGTCCGAAAGTTTGCTGACCTGGTTCAGAGTCGGCGGGTTCTACAGGAACGACTCACCAGACTCGCCCGTGTGATGTAGTGGCCAAACATGGCGGCTCCAGTCAAATTTGCAATCCTTGTCAGACGGTCGCGGCAACGAGTTTGCACCGGCTGCGGGGCGGTAGGTAGGACGGGGACCTGACCCCGGATATTGGACACGCGATCCCGGCTGTGCCGGGAAGAGGATGCCCGCATGACACGCAAGACGTACTCCGAGGAATTCCGTCGTCGGGCCGTCAACACAGTTGAATTTTGACCCCTTTTTGTGGTGGGTTCCAGCCGTCGTCGCAACACTGGGTGGTCTGGTGAGGTTGGCAGGGCGATGAAGAGTTCTGCTGGTGTGCGGTGTCCGATGACGGCTTGGGGGCAGGCGTTGAGATCGTCGGTGAATACCTTCAGGTATGCTGATGTGTGTACCGACTGGTCGGTGCCCTCGGGGAGGTACTGGCGCAGGAGTCCGTTGGCGTTCTCGTTAGTGCCGAGATGCCAGGGTGTGCGTCGCAGAAGAAGACCTTGGTGCTCAGCGCGCCGGTGATCTCCTGGAAACGTGACGTCTTGGTGCCCCGGTCTTACGTGGTCTACTGGGGCAGGTGCGCCGGTAGGTCGGCCGGGTCCTCGACGAGCGCGTCGCGCACCGTCGCGGCGCTCTGCTGGTGGAAGAGTTTGACGATCCGGGTCTGGCGCTCAGGTCGCGCAGCGGTGCGCGGGACTGACGATGAGGTCGTTCTCCCACGCTCTGGCGACCGACCGGGTAGTGGGGTCGAACGGTCGTTCGTGAACGGACAGGCCGGGGGTCTTGAAGCGGTGCTGGCGTTGGTCCAGGCGTCGGTGGGCGCGAGGGTGGTCCCCACCCGGTGCGCAGCGGAGGGCACGCCGGTCTATTCCTGACAGGTGGCCTGGCCAGCTGACTGGCGGGACGGTTGATGGCCTGGTAGATCGACGCTTGGCACAGGTGTATCTGCGGGTCGTCGGCGAGACACAGGCACAGATGGCGGCTGATCTGCCGCGGGCTTTACCGTTGGCGCAGGTGCCCGAGCAAGAACATCTCCAGCAACGGTGTCGTGGTCCAGCGCGGTGCAAGGGGCCGGCGTCGGCACCCGGGCCGTTTTATGGTGCCCTTCGAACGGACGGCACCGTGCCGACCCGAGCCGCGACGGCGCACACGCTCAGCCCAGCTTGAGGCAGATCATCGATCTCGATGCGCTCGTGCGTCGACGGTGCGCTAGAACTGACCCCTTGGCGACCGCCCCGCCGCTAGAGAGTCAGTCTGAACGCGTCGTCGACACCCGTGCTGGAACAAAGACCCCGCACTGGTCGGCGAGGCGGCCAGCGGGTCCAGGGGTAGCACGAACCCCACGACGACCGTCGTGGCAGACCTTCAAACCGTTGCGCCAGTTAGGGCTCGTCGAGCGTGAGATACCGACCTCGCGTCGGGCACCGGCAGTCGTCCACCACCAAGCCAGCAGCCGGATTCGGCTACGCCGCAAGGTCAACACCACCGTCCCGGCCAGGGACCCCGGCCCGGTCCTTAACCTGCTCGAACGAGACTTCAACGCTGCCGAGCCAAACCACCGCTACGCCGGAGACGCCACGTACCTGCATATCTTCGACGGCACCAACCTGTACCTGGCCACCGTGATCGACTGCCACTCGCGGCTGCTGACCGGGTGCGCCCTGGCCGACCACGTGCGCACGTCCTTGGTCGACCGCCCTCAGAGCAGCCAAGTCCACTCGCACCACCTTGACCGCAGCCACCTTCCACCGCGACCACAAAGCCCAGTACACGTCCAGAACCTACGCCGCCCTGTGACAACGCCTTGGAGTCACCCGGTCGACGGGCGCCCTGGGGACCAGCGCAGACGACGCTCTGGCCGAATTGTTCAACGCCGTCATCAAACCCGAACTCTTTCACGGCGTCCTCACCTCGACCGACCCTCTGACCTGTCCAAAATCCGGAGTCAAGGCCCACTAGTTCTACGACGGCACTCCGGCGTCGACGCTCTTGTCGACTCCACTCGAATCCACGACACACCCTTCCCAACCAGACCCCACCAAGATCTAACTGAACTCATTTATCAAATAGAGACGACTACCGCCGAAGTTCGTCAACCGGATGCAGCCGCCGTCGCAATTTCCGCCAGGCGTGCCACGTACTTCTGTTTACCGCAACCATAGAGCGAGCCCTCCATGAGACGCATCCTGTCGACGAGAGTTCCTGCCGACGCCCGGGAACATACAGCGGTCGCCCACGAATCGAGGTCGGACTCAAGTTGCCGATAGAATTCACGGTCACTCCACGATGGAGATAGATCGACGCCAAGCGAGGAAAAGGAACTTATAATGCGACCGGCATTAAGCAGCGGGAAAGCATTGTAGGGAGTTGGGCGCCCGGTCCTGCTGTCAACAAAAAAATGCACGGACGCGTCCAGAGTATCAAGATAGTGGAGCGTCCCACAACGTGGCTCAAGGGCACGGCGACAGAACCTCTGTCCACGACGGCGAACCAGCACCGCCTCGCTACCGGCCCGACGGCCCAGGAGTTGCCGCCCATGAACCGCACTGCCCTCGGCAAAAATGAGAGTACGAGCCCGCATGTACCAAGATAGTTGTTCCGATATGACCAGCGTCTCGGGCCTGACTGTCTTGACGCCAACAGAATCAAGTACACCCTCCACGTAGATCTCTCCTCCCAGAGATCGGTCGCCGAGACCGGCTCGCGATACGTAGACGACATTGTCTCCCTTGTCACCAAGGCCGCGAGCACGAGCATTAGAATCAAGTAGATCAAGGTATGCCTCGCTCGGAGCGCCGCCCGCCCCCATATACTCTCCCTGAGGAAAGACATGCAACTCCGATACCACGACAGGCACGGCCCCACAGAATAGGACCTGAGCTCTCGAGATCCCGAACCAATCGAGCGTCTCCCAAAACCAACTCTTCAATCTAGCTGCCGAAACATCATGAGGAAGCAGGAATAGAAATTGTCCATCAGGATGCCGGGCTACAGACGCGGCTAAACGAGGTACATACTCGGCAAGAAAATTTCCAAAATTCTGCGCCGCATAGCCTCCCCACACGACAGGGCCAAAAATGACATCGGGCGCCAAGTCGGACTCGTGAACGGGAAACATTGCCGGCCTGCCGTCGCGAATATGGTAGACGAACTCGGGAGGAGAATGACCCTCCCACAATGGGCCACCGAATGGGATGCTAATCTGATGCCCTGCAGCAGGTTCAATTCGGACTTCTTCGACGACACATTCCATCATCGGATCAACCATCATGTAGTCCTCTGCAGCCAGGAGTCTCGCTCTTATGTGACCAGACGATCGTGGTCGAGCGGCGCTCATGACGAAACGTGACGCTCGATTCGCTATCATCCAGAAATAGCTCGGAGACCGTCACCGAAGAGTAACTCGTCGGAATACACTCAAATAGCACAGCGGGCCGCCAACTTCGACCGACATGAATCGCTTCTACCGCGGGCGAAGGATGGATGCTTCCATACTCGTTACTCCGCCATCCGCTTACCCACGGGTACTCGTCGTTTCCTTCCCACCCCGCCACCACACGAAGTCTCTGCTCTCCCGTGATCCAACGCATTCGAAGAGATGACGGGCCGTGTCCAGTGACTTCCGCTTCACCCACTTCGTAGTGGCCGTCATCCGGGACGTTCCAACGTTGAACAATCTGCTCCTCCTCGTCCACCTTGACTTCGTCAACGACCAAAAGATACGCACTCTTTAGTGGAAATATGATAGTCCGTGACCACTGACAGCGCGGAATGGTCCCGAGATCGAACGTTGCAATCAAGTGCCCGCAGCTTCTTTCCCAGCGCACCAGCGTTGAGGTCGCATCCTGGTCGTAACCGCGGGAAGGAACAGTGACGATATTGTGTGCATTCATCTTCTTCACCCACGTACGCCAAGGACTTTGCGTGTATCCATACATACCCGAATCGGTAAGAAGACGATGGCTGCCCACAGCCCATTCAACTGTA
The DNA here is from genome assembly GCA_009779195.1 of Micrococcales bacterium. Taxonomy (GTDB): domain Bacteria; phylum Actinomycetota; class Actinomycetes; order Actinomycetales; family Cellulomonadaceae; genus Cellulomonas. Next base: position 27,396 of record WRET01000001.1, on the reverse strand, counting down.
CCTGCATCCTCATGTCCATGGGGTGCTGCGGCAAACGATTGACCGAAGCGGGCGGCCAGATAAGTCTGCTGCCTTACTGTCGACGATGACCGGGCAAATAGGTAGCCCGCGGAAAAGGCGGCAATGTCAGCGGAGCGCCTTGGTGCATCTGGGTCAACAACAGGAGGTTGTACTTCGCCAAGCGCCGTGTCACCAAAACCACATATTGTTCCATCGTGCAACGTTGCGTAGTCCAAAAAACGCTGCATGAGAGAAATGCGCCCCCACTCTCGTTCCAGCGGAATGTCGACAAGTTGGAGTTTTTGACGAAATTCATACCACCACCGATGCAAACGCGCATGATAGGCGATTGATCCCTCTGTCGACGAGCCGTCCGCGGCAACTGAGCACTTCAATAGACGAAAGCCTCGCGCATGTGCCGTGGCAATGTAGTCATCGCGAGCCAGAAGTATTCCGATCCCTAGTAGTCCAGAATTTTGCATCAAACAGTGGTTACCCCAGCCTTTGTAGTGATCGCGCTGGAATAGATGATCGCCGATGCGCTCCAACTCAAATTGTAGCCATTCTGGTACTCCGAGAAATGATACTGCAGCAACTAGCGCAGCCGCCCGCACCCCCGTGGGATGATCCTTCCAATAGACACTACTGATTCCAAGTTTGTCTGAGTCGCACAGACATAGAATTCTTCGGAGAAGATTGGTGTAGCCCCTGCAAGCCGCCTGATCACCTGAAATCGCCTCTCGACGTACGGCATCAGACCACGCCATCGAAGCAAATAGGGATCGCCAGTTGTCGTCGATGCACCCTTTGGCCTCAAATGAGTCGTAGTCCAGCAATACCGGGTTATGAGGTGCAATTTCGACCCACCCCTCGAGAATACGCGCTGCTCGCTCAGCATCGTCCTCCTGCCGAAAAAAACGACTTGGCTCAACCGCAGCTATGGCAGTTGCGCGCTTGCAGACATCGCTGGACAGCATTACCCGACCACCGCATTCACAGATTCAATTACACGTCGAAGAGCCACCTGTGCATCGGAGCGAAGACAACTGCGCACGATTTCTGGAACACGCAATTTGGTGGACGCAAATTTACATAGAATCTCGTCATCATCGAGGCTCGACAGAAGAGGAAGTCGATCGATACGTCGAAAGAGACTTTCGCTCTTGGCCGACCGAGACAGTGTGATCGAAGGAACGCCGTAGGCGGTAGCCACGACGGCACCATGAAACTTCATTGAAAGCAGCACATCGAGTCCCCCGATACTCGACGAGATCTCTTTCACTGTGTCGAAATGGAGAATCGGACCCGAAACATTGAGCGAGCGAGCTATCTCAAGATCGGCCATCCCGGCCTCGAGATTTCCAAGTATCAAACGCACAATGTCGTATCCCTGGGCAGTAATCTGTTCGCACGCAGTTTCGAGAACCGAAAAGTCCAAGAACTTCCCGCGCTGATTCCGGACTGCAACACCCACCGTGGGACGAATATAGTGATGTGCCGGAGGGAGGTCCATTGAAAACACCAGGTCCGCGTGCGAACTGACGCTGATCGACGGGGCCAGTCGACGACGGATCCACTCCGCGCTCTCGTCGTCCCGAGTACCGATATAGCACACATTTTGGTGCTGGAAGAAGGCGGATAGTCGAGATATTACATCGGGGCTTTCATAGTTGCTATCGATGTCCACTCCCACTCCCACGATGAACACCGGCTTTGTCAGCCACGCTCTGTTCCAGTAGAGAGAACTAATTTTTGACGGGACAACAAGATTGCCTCCGCCGATGATGAAAGCATCGTACTCTGACGCTACATCTTTCACGCTGCGATCAAAATATGGTCTATGGGTTATGCTGTGCACGGTCGACACGTGATGGAACTGCTCAAGTCGATGGCGCCATATCTCCACAAATAACTCGTCGCCAAAATTGCCCCATCCATAGTAGCCAACAAGGCCGATCTTTGCCACAGTATCAGTGGACCGTTCTTTCTGAACAATCAGACATGTTCGACTACTTCAATAATCCTATCACGCACCGCATCCATACCTTCTCTTGCGCTGCTCTTTAGGTAGTCGGTCACTATTGATGGCACCGGGAGCATCATCCCCGCCGTCAACTTTTCGTACATTCGATCGTCGTCCAGACTTGACAGCATTTCAGAACGATCAATACGTCGCAGCAGATTCTTGCTCTTAGACGTACCACCGAGTGCCACAGCTGGTACACCGTATGCGGTAGCCACGACTGTTCCGTGGAATTTCATGGAAATTATGGCTGACATGCCACCGATTTTTGACACCAACTCCGGCAATGACTCGGATCGCAAGATTTCTCCGGAAATGCTGAGTGACGACGCGACAGCCTCATCACGATCGCCGACTTCGCCCGTTGCCAACACGATTTTTACGATATCATAGCCAGCGTTGACTAACTGCCCACAAGCACGCTCGACGGCGCTGAAGTCATCTCTATGACCTCTTCGGTGTCTTACTGCAACTCCCACCGTCGGTCTTGCATAATGCCAGCGGGGCGGCAGATCCATAGAGAATACCATGTCCGGATGGACCCTTACGCAACTCCGGGGATGAAGGTTTTCAACTATCCAGTCGGCGCTTTCAGCATCCCGGGCCCAGATTAGCCGGACATTTTCGTGCCGGAAGAACTGACTCATCCGGTTGATTACGTCGGAACTACGGCTCTTAATCCAAGTGGGAACGCCCACCGAGGCGATGCAGACAGGTTTCGTCAGCCACGACGAGTTCCAATATAGTGGGCTAATTTTGTTTGGTGTGATCAGATCGCCACCACCGATCAGAAATGCGTCATATTCCTGGGCAACCTCTCGAGTCGGTCTTGAAAAGTACGGCTGCTCTAGCATATCGTGAACCAGGCCGCACTCATATGTCCGTCCAATCTGATCGTTCCACGCCTGCAGGAATAACTCATCGCCGAAGTTTCCCCACCCGAAGAACCCTACGAGGCCAACCTTACCCATCAGCCCTCCAAAGTCGGCGTGGCGGCGCACACTGGAACTTCTTCCCGACGGCGTCTGTAGGCACATGCCTCGAGAACAGAACCAGCGAGGACTTTCGACACAACCTCTGGGTCACGAAGCCCCATCGCCTTATGGATATCCCTCCGTGCAAACTGAACAGTCGGCTCTAGCGCCCGGAGCACAGCTTCCGCCAAACTACTTGGATCTCCGGGCGTAAAGAAGGCATGCGCCCCTGGCACGACAGCTGAATGGAGCGAAGGGACGTCCGGCGCTACAACAGGAAGGTCAAAAGTTGAATACAGAAGAAGCGCCCCGCTATTCAGTACCCGATCATACGGAGCCACGCCAACGTCCGCAGCCCGTAGGTAGTACTGAACATTTTCTGTCGCGACCTTTTTTGGATGAATGAGGATGCTTGGGTGAGTCAGGCATTTATCGACAAACTTGCGTGCGGCCATCGAGTCATCCGGCATCCCAGCCACGATCAAGCGCACTCGCTCTGGCCTCCGGATTTTTTCTACCGCCGCGAGAAGGGTTTCAAGACCCTTATAGGGCTTTATCGCCCCGAGCATGACAATGACCTGTTCGTCTGGCTCGAGCCCAAGCGTCAGCCGCGCTCTTTCGCGAGTGACATAGTCTGGATAACAGCCACGATAGTTGGGATGTGGAACAACCACCGTCTTGTTGCGATCGACGTCGAACATCTCACGCACGATCTCGCCGCTCTCGTCGGACATCAGATGAATTAGGGATGCCGCATTGCTTACCGCCTTTCTGAGTTCCATTTCTAGTTCGACATATTTTGCGTCGTGTGGTAGCAGGTTATGAACTGTCCACACGATCTTGCCTCCGGCCGCGAGTATTTTTTCGACTGCGTCCTTGAATCTTCCGAGATCTTTTTGTGCGGCAGACAAGTCTTCGCTCTTCCCAAGTACGAAATTTAGCCAGTGCAGATGCACCGCAATATCGTAGTCCCGGGCAATATGGCGCAACTCCGGGAAACTCCACGGATCGTTGAGGTCGACGGTTGCGATACCGTAACCAAGGAATGAGCGGTAGAACAGAGCCTGGAATGGATTCCCGCGCGCAACCGGGGCGACACCCAACACTAGAGGACTTTGGATTCCTGCTGCGTGGACAATACGCGTAGCATGAAGGGCTCCGACTACGGGAGATCCCGGCACGGCCCTCCAGGCCGTCATTTCAGCCAGCATGTAGCCTCCTCGCGTGGTTTTTTCGGGCCTGCGCGAAGTAGGCGGTGTAGCGCGGTCCGTTCATGCGCCATTGCCTTTCTTGTCGCACCCAGCGACTTCCGCTTTCTCCCATTATCCGGGCCTCTTCCGGATTGTCGAACAACCGCTCAAGAACATTGGCGAGACTCAAAGCGTCACCTGCCGTAAAAGTCAGACCACGCTCGGGCGGCGCCACGATTTCCCTTAGGGCAGGCAAGTCCGATGCAACGACCGGACGCGCCAACGACATTGCTTCGAACGGCTTCAGGGGTGTGACATATCTGGCGGCGCGTTCATTGATTCTCGGCACGACGAACATGTCTATCAGTGAGTAGTAATGGGAAATCTCGTCATGGTCGACGGCTCCGACAAATATTACCGACTCTGACACTCCGAGATTTTTGGCACGCTGCTCCACCTCGGCGCGGCGCGCTCCATCTCCAACGAGGACACAACATACGTCGTTACGTCCGCGTGCGTGGAGTTCGGCGACCGCCTCTACAAGCGTCTCCTGAGATTCCCGCTGGTGGTCGAAGTTCGACACGTAGCCAAAAGTCTGTCGCTTTCCGATCCCGAGTGTTTCGGCGAGGTCAACATTCCGATTCTGCGGAAAGAAGACCTCCACATCCACGCCGTTCGGAACCACTCCGACCTTTTTAGGGGAAACTCCTCGTCTAACTAACTCTTCACGCATCGATTCACATAGTGTGAGGACTAAGTCGGCACGGTCCATACATAATTGTTCCACCGCTTGCCGGCGAAGGAAGGTTTCGCCTTTCTCTTCGCGCTCTGTGTCTGCCGTCCAGGTCGACTCGAAGAAGGACCGCACCTCGTAGACCAGAGGTAGTTGCGCCTTTTCGGCTAGTGCGATGCCAACGAGAGCGGTCTCGTACCCGCGACGACCGGAACTCACGTGAATGACCGCTGGACGAACGTCCCGGAGCACTCGATAGGCCGCTTGTGCAAACTCGGTCAGCCATATGTCTACCGGGACATTAGATTCGGCACACCCGTTGTCAATTCGGTAGTGATCGATTCCGTTGACCGACTCCACCATACCATAGTCTGTGATTCCTGACCGTCGCGGATATCCCAGTTCCGTGACGACAACCGGACGCAAACCTGACTGCTTTTCAGCCAAAAAATTCCATTGGCTTCGGGCCGCAAATCCGTTTGAGTGATACGGCCTGCTCTCTTTTACGAGGTGAAGTACCGTTATATCGTCTCGTGGAGTCAGGGGCTCCACCGGCCCCGCGATCTTTGGGTACCACCCAGATATTTCACGTAGTCGTCCTTCTGCTGTGCGAATCGCGTCGGGATTGACGTATTTTTTCTGTGCCAATCGTCGGTATGCCCCAAGCACCGACGAGGGACATCCCCGTTTTGCCTGTATAGTCTGGAGTAGAGCAATGGCTTCAGTGTCATTTTCGTCCGCCTCTAAGACGGACCGTATCATTATGTACGCCTGATCGTAGCGTTTGTCGCTAATTGCGTCGTGTACTGTCTGGTATGCGACATACTTGCGCCTTTTCTTGTCTGTCGTAGCCTCTTGCCTTATGCGCTCGGCGTCCGCCCGGTCAGTCCTACCTGACCTAAACGTGATCCACAGTAGTACCCTGATATACTCAATCAACCCAAGTTTTCCGTCGTGTCGACGTATGCGTGCCCGTAGCCTTCTTTCTCGAGCGGTTACATTTCTCGGTTCGACCAATTTTTCATTCAACATGGTGCGCTTCTGGTCAACACCGTTCTCGCTGTATAGCAACTTTGAGAGGCGATTAATTTCTGCGCACAGTGACGCTATTACTTCAGGAGTGACCTGCTTCTCTCGCTCACCATCAAAGTAGTCCGCAGCTCCGAATATCTCCCCGCCTTCGTTGCCCAACTTTCTGACTTCGCCAAAGTGGTCTCTTGTCTCGACCGTCATCTACGATTCACTCCCCGGGTGTCAATGACGTCGCAGGTACCGCTCAACCGCAGCGAATAGAACTCGTCGTGGTTCACCAGAATTACGATCATATCGGCACCACGAATGCTTTCATCGTACTCACGTAGGTTTGCCATGCCAGTCATTTGTGGAGGAAGCGCCGTGATATGTGGCTCCACCACATCAATAGTCGCGTCGGGCAACCGTCTTGCCAATTCCTGCACAATTTTGGCGGCCGGAGATTCTCTCATGTCCTCCACGTTGGCTTTGAACGTCAAGCCCAGGCATGCAATGTGAGGGTTAGTGTACTTTGCGGCTGCGGCGAGTACCTGCTCTACCACCCACCTGGGCTTAGAGTCGTTGACTTCCCGGGCTGTCCGGATCAGTCGCGCGTTCGCAGGGTCTGATGCGACGATGAACCACGGGTCGACTGCGACGCAGTGGCCGCCCACGCCTGGGCCGGGGCGAAGGATGTCGACGCGGGGGTGGTGGTTGGCCAGGTCGATGAGCTCCCACACGTCGATGCCCATCTGATCGCAGATGAGGGAGAGTTCGTTGGCGAAGGCGATGTTCACGTCTCGGTAGGAGTTCTCGACGAGCTTGGACATCTCGGCGGTGAGGGCGTCGGTCATCAAGATCTTGCCCTTGCAGAACGACGCGTACAGGTCGCGGGCTCGTTCGGTGGCCGAAAGGGTCAGGCCGCCGACGACACGGTCGTTGGCGACCAGCTCGTGCATGATCTGGCCGGGCAGGACACGTTCGGGGGCGTGGGCGAAGAACACCCGCGGACGGTCGTCCGAACCGTCGAGGCTCAGGTCGGGGCGGGCGATCATGATGCGGTCGGCGACCATCTGGGTAGTACCGGGGGGGGACGTCGACTCCAGGACCACCAGCTCGCCGCCAGTCAGCTGGTCGGCTATCGCGTCACACGCTGCGTTGATGTACGACAGGTCCGGGCGGTGGCCAGCAGCGAACGGGGTGGGCACCGCGATGATGTACACGTCGGCCGGGGGCGGCACCCCCTGGGCACGCAACCCTCCGCAGCGGACCGCCTCCGACACCGCCAGGTCCAGCTCCGGCTCGACAAACGGGACGCGTCCGGCGTTCACTGCCGTCACCGTGTCAGCGTTGATGTCCACGCCCACCACCTGGGCGCCGCACGAGGCCAGGACCGCCGCGGTGGGCAGCCCGATGTACCCCAGCCCCACCACCACAACCGTCGGGGATGCCAACGCTGCAGGTCGTTGCGCAGTCTTCGCGGCCTGGTCAGCCGTGACCGCCTCCTGGGTGGCCGTCAATGACCCCATCCTTCGCCTCGCTGCGGCGAGCCCCGAACTCGCACACCGGGCCAACCCGGCGCGAACTTGAGTCTGCCGACCAGTCGGGCAAACCGCATCCCGAACGCAAAGCACCCCGCGTGTCGGCTTGACTGTCACCCGCCCCACCGAGGTTCCACGCCGGGTCTGCGGTGGCGGTGTGGTGACAAGCGCGACGAGGAGTGCCTGCCGCGAGGCGATCTGGACTGTGGCGCTGGGCATGCCCGTGGAACAGGTCGCGAACCTCTTCGGCATCACACCCGACGAGATGAACGCCATCGTGCAGGCCGCCTGACGGGCTCTGCCGGGATCTTCTTGGCGCAACCCGTCTGCGCACCGCATGCGCTGCCGTGCGGGCTGACCCGCCGTAGGCGGCCGTCTGGGGGTAGGGGGGTCCCGGGACGGTCGGTCGGCGGTCTAGGCTGCCGTGTGCCCACACGCAAGAAGCGACTCCACCCAGGATGGCTGCCGCGTCAGCACGGGGCGTGGGCGATGGTGGTCACCCCGCCGGTGGTGGGGGCGGTGCTGTCGGGGGTGACGTGGCGGCACGCCCTGCTCGTGGCGGCCTGGTTGGCCGGGTACCTGGCCTTGGCAGCTGGCGGCTTGTGGCTCCGCTCGCGGCGGCAGGCCCGGTACCGCACCGCCGTGCTGGTGTACGCCGGGGTTGCGACATGCCTTGGAGTCGCGCTGGTGGCGGTGGCCCCGCGGTTGTTGGTGTGGGCCCCGGTGTTCGCTGTGGCGCTGGCTGCGACGCTGTTCGCCACAGTGCGCCGGGCAGAGCGGGCCTGGCTCAACGACGCGGTGAGCGTCGCGGCGGCGGCCGTCATGGCCCCGGTTGCCAACACTGTCGGCACGCACCCGGACCTGGGTGTGGGGTGGGCAGCGGCAGGGGTGATGTTTACGTACTTCTTCGGCACGGTCTTGTATGTCAAGACGATGATCCGCGAGCGCGGGCGCCGGTCGGTGCTTGTGGCGTCGGTGATGTACCACGTCGTCGTGGCGCTCGTTGGTTGGTTCGTCCACCCGGTGCTGGGGGTGGTGGCGACAGTCCTGGCGGTGCGGGCCTGGGCCGTGCCCACCCGATGGCCGGGCGCCAAACCCAAGACCATCGGCCTGAGCGAAGTCGCCGCCACACTCGCTCTGGCCGTGGCGACCTGGCTCGCCTTCGGCTGACGGTCCCGTCCGGATACAGATTTGGACCGCGGTGCGGACCAAATCTGCTCCTTGCACGGGAAAGAAGGCCAAGATGTAGTCTGACCAGCGAAAAGACGGGTACCGCACCAACGCGGCGAATTCTGATAGCGGGCTGGGCGTCAGATGGTGGCGGTGAGCTCTAGGAGCATGTCGTTGGCTTCGGGTTCGCCGACGGTGACGCGGACGCCTTCGCTGGAGAAAGGGCGCACGAGCAGGCCGGCGCTGGTGCACCGGTCGGCGAAGGCGGCGGTGCGCTCGCCCAGGGGGAACCACACGAAGTTGGCTTGGGTGTCGGGGATGGTCCAGCCCTGGTCGCGCAGACCGGTGACCAGACGGGTGCGTTCGGCGACGATACCTTCGACGCGACGGGTGAGCTCGTCGGTGGCGGCCAGCGAGGCCACAGCGGCGCGCTGGGCGAGGCTGGAAACCTCGAAGGGGGTGACGGTCTTGCGGACCGCGGTCGCCAAGCGCGGACGGGCCACGGCGTACCCGACACGCAGGCCGGCCAGGCCGTACGCCTTGGAGAAAGTGCGTAAGAGGACCACGTTGGAATGTTCGGCGAGCACGTCGATACCGTCGACGGCCTGCGGGTCGCGGACGAACTCCAGGTACGCCTCGTCGTAGAGGACCACGACGTCGTCGGGCACTGCGTCCAGCAGCGCGTCGAGCTCGTCGGCGTGGACCGCCGGGCCGGTCGGGTTGTTCGGGCTGCACACCATGACCATGCGGGTCCGGTCGGTCACCGCGGCGGCCAGGCCCGGCATGTCCAGGCGGCCGTCGTCAGCCAGGGGGACCGGCACCGCTGTGGCGCCGGCCAAGGCTATGGCGGTGGGGTACGCCTCGAACGACCGCCACGGCAGGACGACCTCGTCGCCGGGGTCGCAGAACGTGTTCACCGCATGAAACAGCGCCGACACCGACCCGGCTGTGGGGACCACCTGCTCGGGGGCGACACCCAGCGTCTCACCCAGCGCCTGCGACAGCTCCGTGGCGACGATGTCGGGGTAGCGGTTCACGTCGACGGCAGCGTCTGCTAATGCGGCGACGACGCTGGGCAACGGCGGGTACGGGTTCTCGTTGGACGACAGCTTGAACGCCTGCGGCCCCACGGGCACCGGGCCGTAGCCGGGCAGCGCTGCGACCGTGGGACGTATCTCGACTCGGCTCACGTCTCGCAAGCATGCCATCCGAACCACGCGAGGTCCCGGATCTGGCGGCAGAAGAAACGTGATCGATCACTCGGGGCAGGACAGTGGGGACGGTTCCCAGACGGTGGGGTTCCGATTGTCTTGCGCGGCTTCCGCAGTCGACGCAAGACCGTGGGGGGCCCGCAAGACAGTGGGGACGGTTCCGCAGTCGTTGCGCGGCCTCCGCTGTCGGCGGAGGACCGACGCAAGACAGTCGGAACCGTCCCCACTGTCTTGCTCCTTCCTGCAGTCGTTGCCCGACGCAAGACAGTCGGAACCGTCCCACTGTCTTGCTCCTTCCTGCTGTCTTCCTGTCACTCGTAGACGAGGGCTTGTAGGACGGGGACGCGGGCTGCGCGGACCGCTGGCCATACCGCGGCGAGGACGCCCACGACGACGACTCCGGCGAACAGGGAGGCCACTGTGAGCCAGTTGACGGACACCACGCCCAGGCCGGTCGACCAGGCCACGGACGGGACGACCGAGGCGATCGCCACACCTGCGCTGATCCCCAGGACAGCACCCAGCAGCGCCACGAGGACGCCTTCGATCACCATCGTCCAGCCGAGCTGGCCGCGTCCTAGGCCTACTGCGCGCATCATGCCGATCTCCTGGGTGCGTTCCACCACCGACAGCGCCAGGGTGTTGACCACGCCGATGACGGCCACGACCACCGACAACGCGATGAGGGCGTACACGATGTAGAGGATCTGGTTGACCTGGTTCGACAGGAACGAGGAGAACTCGTCGGCGTCCATGACCGAGATCGTGTAGTACCCGGCGACGGCGTCGACCAGCTGGGCGCGCACCGCGTCGGGGTCTGCACCGGGGTCGAGCACGACGAACCCCTGCACAGCGGTGACCACCTGGGAGTACACGTCTGGTTCCAGCAGTGTGCGCGCCGTCGTCTCGGTGAGCAGGACATCGGTGCTGATGGCTTCGTTGCGGTAGACGACCTGGACGACCAGCTCCGCCGTCGTCTCCATCGGGGTGTCCTTGGCCAAGGTCACCTCGAGCGTGTCACCAGTCTTCAGGCCGTAGCGGGTGGCGATGGGCACGGACACGGCGACGCCGTCGGTGAACGCCTCCCGGGTGCCGTCGGCCAGGTCGGGTGCGAACCCGCGGGTCATGGCTTCGGGGTGCATCACCCCAAGCTCGACCACCTTCGGGTCCGAGCCGTCGGGTGTGACGACCGCGGTCGTGACCGAGACCATCATGACCAGCGCGCCGTCGACCTTGGCGAGGTCGTCCAGCGCTGCGGCGGGGACCCCTGCCATCGACGCGCTGCCGTCGATGACGAAATCTGAGTCCAGCTGGGCGTCGATGAGGTCGGCCACCGAGGCCCGCACCGACGAGGCGAGCACTGTCGTCGCCCCGACCAGCGCCATGACGATCATCAACGCTGAGGCGGTCGACGCTGTGCGGCGCCGGTTACGTGCGAGGTTGCGCTGGGCGAGCGTCCCAAAGGGTTTGGACACGGCGGCGACCGGCACGGCGAGCACCCATGTGACCGCCGGGGCCAACGCCGGGGCGGCGACGATGAGCCCGAGCAGGATCAGTCCTGCACCGGCGCCCAGAGCTGGTCCGCCGTCCTCAGCAGCGCGGTGCGCTGCGACGAGGCAGCCGATACCTGCGAGGGTCATCGCCGCCCCGATGCTCCCGCGGACTGTCGCGCCACGCTGGGAGTCGTCGGACCCCGGACGCATCGCTTCGACTGGTGCTGTCCGGCTGGCGCGCCGGGCAGGCAGCGCCGCGGCGACCATGGCGACCGCCACACCCAGCCCCACCGGTATCGCCACACCCGTCGTCGTCACCGGCACCTCCCCCGACAGCGCCATCCCCATGGCCTCGAACACCGAACGGATCACCGCGACCAGGCCGAACCCACCAGCCAGGCCCAGCAACGAACCGATGAGCCCCACGATCGCAGCCTGGGTGACGAACGAGGTGAACACCTGGCGCCGGCTGGCCCCCACAGCCCGCAGCACCGCGGTCTCGCGCAACCGCTGGCGCACAACCATGGAGAAGGTGTTGGCGATGATGAACGCGCCGACGAACAACGCGATGACCGCGAAGACCATGAGGAACGTCGACACGAACCCCAGGTTCTCGTCGATCGACTCTTTCGCCTCGGTGCGCATCGTGTCACCGGTCTTGACCGTCGCGTTCGCCTCAGGCGGCAGGACCGCCGCGACCGCCGCGGCAAGCTTGTCCTGGCTGATCCCGTCCACACCGCGCACGACGATCATGGGAACCGCACCTGTGGGTGCGAAGGCCGCCTTGGCCGTGGCCGCGTCCATCCCGACGACCACAGCGCCAGCGAACGGCGTGCCTGTGCCTGACGTGGCGATACCTGTGACGGTCACCTCGCGCGGGGCTTGGCCGCCGATGATCACGATCGTGGTGTCACCGATCTTCAGCCCGGCCTTGTCGGCGGTGCGCGACTCCAGCCCGATCTGGTCCGGACCGCGCGGGACCTCACCGGTGACCTTGAAACCCTGGTCGGTGATGATCGCCTCGTCGTCGACGATCCACGCCATGGACGGTGCCTGGCCTGAGGAGACCCTCGTCCCGTCGGCGCCGACCAGCAGCACCGGGCCGGTGTAGTCGGCGTAGACCCACCGGACCTCGTCGAGCGCGTCGATCGCGGGCACGAGGGTGTCGGGGACCTTCCCCTGCTCGTCGAGGTAAGCCATCCAGGCCGGTGTGAACGGGGTGCCGTTGTCGGCCACCACGTAGACGTCCCCTTCGACCGTGGTGGCCACGATCCCGTCGAACGTCGAGCTGAGCATGGCCCGCAAGGCGAACGTCCCGGCGACGAACGCCACCCCGAGCGCCACCGCGAGCACCGACATCGCGAACCGGACAGGGTGGAAGCGCACGTCGCGCCACGCGACCCGCAACATCACAGCTCCTGTTCCACGTCGGCGTTGGTGGCTCTTCCTACGTGAGGTGGGGGTGGGACAGTCGCCCTGGTGGACATATCCGCCGCGTCGTCCTGCACCTGCGCGTTGGTCACTGCGTCGTCCTGCACATCGGTCTGCGCGTCGGTGCCCAGCCGGGCCAGGATCGTCGCCTGGGTGGGGTTGGCCAGGTCGTCGACGACCTTCCCGTCGGACAAGAACAGCACCCGGTCGGCGAACGCAGCCGTCCCCGGGTCATGGGTGACCACGACCAACGACTGGCCCAGCTCGTCGACGCTGTGCCGCAAGAACCCCAGCAGGTCCCGTGACGCCGCCGTGTCGAGGTTCCCCGTCGGCTCGTCGCCGAAGATCACCACCGGTTTGGTCACCATCGCCCGGGCGCACGCCACCCGTTGTTGCTGCCCGCCCGACAGCTGCGAAGGCCGGTGCTTCAGGCGCGAGGCCAACCCCAGCACATCCACGATCTGGTCGAACCACTCGGTGTCCACCTTCGCGTGCGCCAGCTGCAACGGCAGCACGATGTTCTCTTCAGCAGTCAACGTCGCCACCAGGTTGAACGCCTGGAACACGAACCCGACCTTCGTCCGTCGCATCGCCGTCAACGCCCGGTCGCTCATCGCCCCCAAGTCCTCCCCGGCGAGCCACACGCTGCCGTCAGTCGGCGTGTCCAGCCCCGCCAAGCAGTGCATCAACGTGGATTTTCCCGACCCTGAGGGCCCCATGATCGCGGTGAGCTCACCAGCACGAAGCTCGAGGTCGATCCCCGCCAGCGCGTGGACCGCCGCCTCCCCCTTCCCGTAGACCTTGGTCAACCCCGTGGTGGTAGCAATAGGCGCAGCGCCGTCTGGTGTCATGGGCTCACCCTCTCACTACCCGTGCTGCGCAGACCATGGGGGAAACCCCCGACCCGACCCTGGGATTGCCCACACCACCCTGACAGCCAGACGCCCGCCTGCTGACCCGCCCCGTAGAGTGGCCGTCGTGCCTGCCGAACACACCTCGACGACCTGACCGAGGCACTGCACGCCGTCGAGTCGATGCTCCACAAGCTCCTCAGGTCCAAGGAGACGATGGAGGCCAAAGGCTCCATCATGTACGCAGACGTCCGCATCATGTACATTTCGGCCGACATCATGTACATCCCACCCACATCATGTACATCAAGCCCCACGTCATGTCCCTTGATGCACCCTGGAAGACCACGGCGCGTCGAGGAGTACCGCGCGAGTATCGCCGACCTGGTGGCCGAAGTGGACGATCATCCACTTTCTAGAGAGTGGATGATCGTCCACTCTCAGAAAAACTGGGGATGCACCGGGCCTGGTGTGTACGATCGTCCATGTTCGCACACGTGGACGATCACCCACTCCGGGAGGTGCCATGCGGGTTCGGACGATGGCCGACGCTGGCGCGGTGGTGCGTGGGGCGCGCGAAGAAGCCGGGTTGACGCAGGTCGAGCTTGCCGCCCGGGCACGGGTCTCGCGCGAGTGGTTGGTCGCGTTCGAGAACGGCAAGCCGAACGCGAACCTGCGGCTGGCGCTCGCCGTCTGGCAAGCCCTTGGCCTGGTCGCCGACATCGTCGCTGACCCGGCCCGCCCGCGCACCGAGGACCAGCCGTGACCCGCCAGCTGCGCGTGTCGATGGACGTCAGCGCACCATACTCGAGCCCTGGCCGTAGCACGCGAGGCTGAACCGGGTCCAGCTGGGCGAACCGGGCGGTAGGTCAGCGGTGAACGAGTTCCTCTACGACATGGGTCGGCTGGTCCGCACCCCCTGGCGGCCACCGGCTCGTCGAAGGCGAAGGCGGCGGCATCGCAGATGTCGTGGCCACGTTGCGCGAAGCGACTTGCCCGCCCCGTCGTTCGCCGACACCGGGGTGAGGTTCACCGCGATCGTCTACCGCCCGAGCCTCGGTCCCCCACTCGTCGGTGGCACGCCGGCGACCGGCCTGTTCCAACGCGCACCGGCCGTCCGAGGCGCCCTCGGTGACCACGGTCCATCAGCCAGGTCGCCGAGCGCACCGGACTGACCCGCCGCCAGGCGAAACCTGCCCTCGACGCCCTCGTCGCCGCAGGTCCGTCAGGTGATGACGTGGACGGGGCAGCGTGCAGCTCCAGACCGAGCGAGGCGGGCGTCAGCGGTGACCAGTGTGATCGCGTGCGCCTCGGCAGTTGCGACATAGCCAGCGTCGTAGGTGCTCATCGCTGGGCGCAACTGCCACATCCGGTCCAGCACGACGAGCGTCGGGGTGGTGACGACGACCATCGTGGCCAGGGCCGACACGGCAGCCTGGGCGTGTTCGTCGCTGAGCTTGTGCCCGAGCCACAACCCGCGCACGACGCTGAGCACCTCGGTGCGCCAGTGCTCAGGCACAGCCCATGCCGGGTCGTCCGCCAGGACCTGCCGGGCCATCGCAGCGCGTGGGTCGGCCAGAGGGTCGGCGAACAGCAGCGCGACCGCCGAGGCGTCCGGGACGATCACGCGGCACCAGGCCGTGCGTCGCGTGCAGCGTCGAGCGCGTCCAGCACGTCGTCGCTGGTGACGCCCGTGCCGGCGGTCCACTGCGCGACGTCGCGCACGGTCGCGGCGTTCCGGGCGAACAGCGCCTCCCGCAGCACCACTTCCCGCAAGAACCCCTGCAACGACTGCCCGGCCTGCCTGGCACGCTCGGCCAGGACGTCGCGCACGTCTTCTGGGACATCACGGATCTGCAGCGCCACCATGCATGCATTCTACATGCACGGCCAGGCTGCATCCACCCCGCAGGCGTGATGGTTCCGTCGAGATGGGCGGTGCGCTGTCCCGGGCCAGTGTGTACGATCGTCCATGTTCACGGATGTTGACGATCGACCACTCCGGGAGGTGCTGTGCGGGTCCGGACGATGGCCGACGCCGGCGCGGTGGTGCGTGGGGCGCGCGAAGAAGCCGGGTTGACGCAGGTCGAGCTTGCCGCCCGGGCACGGGTCTCGCGCGAGTGGTTGGTGGCGTTCGAGAACGGCAAGCCGAACGCGAACCTGCGGCTGGCGCTCGCCGTCTGGCAAGCCCTTGACCTGGTCGTCGACGTGGTCGCTGACCCCGATCATTGAGACCTGAGCGTTCCGGTGAGAACTGATGCTGCATGGTCAGTCCTCACCGGAACGCTCAGGTTTCACACGTGGTCCGAGGGGGGTTCTACTCGTAGACGAGGGCTTGGAGGACGGGGACTCGGGCGGCGCGGGCGGCTGGCCACAGTGCGGCGAGCACACCGACGACGACTGCACCGGCGAACAGCGACACGACTGAGGGCCAGCTGATCGACAGCACACCCAGGCCGACGGACTCGGCGATCGAGGGGATGACCGAGGCGATACCCACCCCGGCGCTGACCCCGAGGACCGCCCCGAGGGAGGCGACGAGGACGCCTTCGACGACCATCGTCCAGCCCAGCTGCCCGCGGCCCATACCGACGGCCCGCATCATGCCGATCTCGCTGGTGCGTTCCAGCACGGACAGCGCCAGAGTGTTGATCACGCCGAGAACGGCGATGACCAGGGACAGCGCGATGAGCGCGTAGATGATCTTGAGAAGGTCCTGCACCTGGTTGGACAGGTACGAGGCGAACTCCTCGGCGTCCATCACCGAGACCACCATGTACGGGGCGACGATATCGACGACCTGCGCGCGCACCGCAGCCGGGTCGGCACCGGGGTCGACGATCACATACCCCTGCCATGTGGTGACCACCTGCGCGTACGCGTCGGGTCCGAACAGCGACCGCATGGTCTGCTCGGCCACGACGACGTCCTCGCTGGTGCCTTTGGTGGTGTACACGAGCTGCACCGGGAGCACGGTCGTGGTCTCGAGCGGGGTGTTGCGGGCCAGCGTCACCGTGACCTGGTCACCGAAGGCGATACCCATGCGCTTGGCCACAGGTTCGCTCACGGCGATCCCCTCGTCGAACGACGCGAGATCACCGGAGATGATGGTGGGGACGAACGCGCCACGGGTGATCAGGGTGGGGTTCATGACACCGACCTGGATGAGGTCCGAGGCTGAACCTCCGGCCGGTTGGATGGTTCCGAAGGCGATCGACACCATCGCCACCTCCGCGTCGTCCACGTCGGCCAGGGCGTCGACCGCCGCCGCGGGGATCCCTGAGGCTGAGGCGTTGCCGTCGAGCAGGAGGTCCGCGTCGATCTGGGTGCCGATGAGGTCGTCGACCGAGGCTCGGGCCGACGAGGCCAGGACTGTCGTCGCCCCGACCAGCGCCATGCCGATCATCAGCGCTGCGGCGGTCGACGCGGTGCGCCGCCGGTTCCGGGCGAGGTTGCGTGACGCCAAGGTCCCGAACGGTTTGGACACTGCGGCCACCGGAGCGGCAAGGACCCGCACGACCGTCGGCGCCAGTGCGGGCGCCGCCACGACCAGCCCGACCAGGATCAGGCCTGCGGCCGCACCGAGCAGCGGACCGCCACTGTCACCGGCGCGGTGCGCGCCGACCAGGCACCCGACCCCAGCGAGGGTCATGACCGACCCCAGGGTCCCGCGCAACCATGTGCTGCGCTGGGTGTCCTGGCTGTCTGGACGCATCGCCTCGACCGGGGCGGTCCGGCTGGCCCGGCGCGCCGGCAGGGCCGCGGCGACCATGGACACGACCACACCGACGGTGACAGGCACGACCAGCCCAGACACGGTCACTGGCACCGCCCCAGACAATGCCATCCCTATCGCGGCGAACACCTGGCGGATGATCGCGACCAGGCCGAACCCTGCCCCGACCCCGACAACCGACCCGAGCAGACCCACGATCGCGGCCTGGGCGACGAACGAGGCGAACACCTGGCGACGGCTGGCCCCCACCGCCCGCAGCACCGCCGTCTCACGCAGACGTTGGCGCACAACCATGGCGAAGGTGTTGGCGATGATGAACCCGCCGACGAACAAGGCGATCACCGCGAAGACCATGAGGAACATCGACACGAACCCCAGCTCGGCGTTGATCGACTCACGTGCCTCAGCGCGCAAGGTGTCACCGGTCTTGACCGTCGCGTTGGCCTCAGGTGGCAAGACGGCGGCCACAGCGCGGGCCAGGTCGCCCTGGCTGGTGCCAGGCGCACCACGCACGACGATCGTCCCCACAGCCCCGGTCGGGGCGTACGCGGCCCTGGCGGTCTCCTCGTCCATCCCCACGACCACAGCCCCAGCGAACGGCGTGCCGTTGGTCGAGCTGACGATCGCGGTGACAACCACCTCACGGGGCGCCTGCCCTGCGACGACCACTGTGGTGGTGTCACCGATCCCCAGCCCGGCTTTCTGGGCGGTCAGGTGCTCCAGTGCGATCTGGCCCTCGCCGCGCGGGGCGACCCCGGTGATCTCGAACCATTGGTCGCGGCTGGCCGCGTCGTCGACGACAAGCCCCATCGACGGGGCACCGCCTGAGGACACCCGTGTCCCGTCAGCGCCGACGAGCAGCACCGGGCCGGTGTAGTCGGCGAACGCGACCGCGACCTCGTCCAACGGCGTGATGAGCGGCACCAGCGAGTCTGCGACCATCCCGTCGGTGTTCACCTCTGACATCCACGGCGGCATGTAGGTGCTGCCGTCGTCGGGCAGCACGTACGCGTCACCGTCGAGAGTGCTGTCCACGATCCCGTCGAACGTCGAACTGAGCATCGCCCGCAACGCGAACGTCCCTGAGACGAACGCCACCCCCAGAGCCACCGCCAGCACAGACATGGCGAAGCGCACAGGGTGGAAACGCACGTCGCGCCAGGCGGCCCGCAGCATCAGCGCACCGCCTGGTCAACATCAGCCTGCAGCGCACCCAGGACCGCCGCCTGGGTGGGGTTGGCCAGGTCGTCGACGACCTGGCCGTCTTTGAGGAACAGCACCCGGTCGGCGAACACAGCCGTTCCTGGGTCGTGGGTGACCACGACCAACGACTGGCCCAGCTCGTCGACGCTGTGGCGCAAGAACCCCAACACGTCCCGCGACGCCGCAGTGTCGAGGTTTCCGGTCGGTTCGTCACCGAAGATCACCGCAGGTTTGGTCACCATCGCCCGGGCGCACGCCACCCGTTGTTGCTGCCCGCCCGACAGCTGCGAAGGCCGGTGCTTGAGGCGCGAGGCGAGGCCCAGCACGTCCACGATCTGGTCGAACCACCCTTGGTCGACTTTGGCGTGCGCCAGCTGCAGCGGCAGCACGATGTTCTCCTCGGCGGTCAACGTCGCCACCAGGTTGAACGCCTGGAACACGAACCCGACCTTCGTCCGCCGCATCGCCGTCAGCGCCCGGTCGCTCATCGACCCCAGGTCCGCCCCGGCGAGCCACACACTCCCGTCGGTCGGTGTGTCCAGCCCCGCCAGGCAGTGCATCAACGTGGATTTTCCTGACCCTGAGGGCCCCATGATCGCGGTCAGCTGCCCGCGCCCCAGCTCCACGTCCACCCCCGCCAGCGCGTGGACCGCCGCCTCTCCCTTCCCGTAGATCTTCGTCAGCCCTGTGGCTTTGGCAACAGAAACGTCATCACATGTGTTCACGTAGCCACCCTCCCAGCCCCTGATCAGCCACCGCTATGGGGGGGTCCCCCCAACCAACCCTGGGGTTCCCCCGACTCCTCCCCGGGGTCTAACCCGGTGCACCGCCACGTCCGCACCCGGTCCCACATGTCGCACGCTCGGCAGGCAATGACGCCGCCACCTGCTCAGACGCCTCAGAGGTATCCGCCGAGTGTGTGGGTCACCGACAGCATCCACCACGACCTGACCAGAGGAAGCCCAAACGACCAACCCGACAACACGGGGGTCATGGGGGCTTGCCCCCGTGCGGGTGCGGGGCCGGGGCCCGCACACAATGGCGAGAGCGCCCGACCAAGGCCACCACCTGACCACACCGATGACCCGGCGAAGCGGGGTCGAGCAGGGGGTCCGGGGCCGTTGGTCCCCGGCGGGTGCGGGGCCGGGCCCCGCACAACATGACGAGAGCGACCCGGCTTGCGGTACGCAAGCACAGGCCGCCCTCGCTCTGGTGGGCCCCGTGGGACTCGAACCCACAACCCACGGATTAAAAGTCCGTTGCTCTGCCAGTTGAGCTAGAGGCCCAGACGAAGCCTACCTGGCCGCGGGCGGTGGGCCGAACGCAATTGGGGGGTTGGGCTCATGTGGCGAAGCCGACGTCCGCCCAGCGGACGGACTCGAACTGGGCGGGGCCGTAGTTGCGCAGGGTGGAGGTGACGCCCCAGGCGTCGGGTTCGGAGAACAGGGGGATGACGGTGACCATGGCGACCAGGTGTTCGTCGATGTGGTTGGCCAAGGTGGTGCGGGCTGCGGGGTCGAGCTCGGCGTTGGCCTCGAGCCACATGGGGCCGAGGTCGTCGTCAGTGATACCTGTGAAGTTCCACGGGGAGTCGGCGGGGTAGTACAGGGGCTCGCGGTTGGCCACGGGGAAGGCTTCGCCGACCAGGGCCATGTAGGTGGCGTCGAAGTCGCGCATCTCCACGTAGTCGAAGTACTTCTCGTACGGGACCGTGTCGATCTCCACGGTGATCCCTGCCCTGGCGGTCTGCTGGGCGATCAGCTGGGCCACGGACGCAGACGTCGGGACGCCGGCCGAGATGACCAGGCGCACCGTCAGGGGTTTGCCGTCCTTGGTCGCCTGGTCGCCGGAGGTGTCGTAGCCGGCGTCGGCGAGCAGGGCGCGGGCTCCGTCGACTCCACCGTCCAGCAGCGCGGACATATGGTCCTCGTACCCGGGCTGCCCGGGCGAGAACAACAGGCTGTCCAAGAGCATGACCGGCGAGTCCACCCCTGAGACCACAGCCCGGGCCAGGACGTCGCGGTCCAACGACATGGCGAACGCCTGGCGCACCCTCACGTCTGACAGGGCTGGTGCCGCGGCGTTGAGGGTGATCTGCCGGCTCGCAGAACCCCGCGAACGCAGGACTGTCGCGTCCGCGCGGGCTTTGGCAGTGCGGTACGTGTCAGCGTCGGAGTTGAGGTTGACCACGTCGATCTCACGGTTCGCGAACGCCTGGGCCTGGCTGGTGCGGGTCACCGCGGTGAACACCACCGAGTCGAGCTTGGGGGTGTTGCCCCACCAGGCGTCGTTACGCCCCAGGACGATCGTCTGGCCCTGGGCGTCGATGTTGGTCACGACGAACGGCCCGCCGGACACGTACGCGGTGCCGTCTGCGGTGAGCGGGCCGTCACGCCACGCCTTGTTGAAATGCTCAGGGGTGTCCAGGGCCCAGGCGGGGTAGATGCAGCCCAGGACAGCAGGCCAGTCAGCGTTCGGCTCGGCGAAGGTGATGAGCACGTCGCGTTCGTCGGCGCCTGCGGTGACCGACTCCACGTCCTGCCACACCGCCGTGGACCCGACGAGGTAGTCCTCGTCGGCGCCGCTGAGGGCCTGCCAGTTCGCCGCGACGTCGGTGACGGTCAACGCGGTGCCGTCCGACCACTGGGCGTCAGGGTTGATCTGGACCTGCACCACCTGCGGGTCGGTAGAGACCAAGGACACGTCGGTGGCGTAGTCACGGTTGGCGGCCCAGGTGCCGTCGGCGGTGAGCGAGACGAACGACGGCAGGTACAGGTCAGCGAGGTCACCTGCCTCCATCGCCTCGACCGAGTGCAGCTGGTAGGTCGTGGGCATCGAGTCGATCGCCAGGCGTAGGGTGCCGCCGTCGACGACGTCGTCACGGTCGGCAGCGACCCAACCTGTGGCTGGTAGTGGACCGGCGGGCTTGTCGGCGTCGTCCACGGTGGCGCACCCTGCCGCGAGCACGCCTGTGAGCGCCACGAGCGCAAACAACGCTGGTACGCCCGTTGCATGAGGCCGGATCTTGGTGCGACCGCCCGCCGCACCACTGCGGTGGTGTCGGAACATGGTGGAACGAGCATCTCGCAGAAGGCGCGGCCACGTCTACTGCAAGCCTCATCCAGCTGTACGCAAACGCGCGGATGTAGTCTCGGGTCCACCTTCTTCAACCGACCGGGACCGCACCGACGATGCTCAGATACCTGGCCCGCCGGGCTGCGAACGCGCTGGTGCTCGCCTTGGCCGCCACATGCCTGGGCTATGTGCTCGCCAGTGTCGCACTCGATCCGCTGGTGCGTTTTCGCGGCAACAATCCACCCGTTCCCGATGAGCAGATCCGGCACGCCCTGGCGATTACCGGTACTGATCCGAACACCCCGTTGGCGTCTCGGTTGTGGTCGTGGCTGTCGGGCCTGGCACACGGGTCGTTGGGAACCAGCGTCGACAACCGTCCCGTGACCAGCGAGATCGCCGAGAGGGCTGGGACGTCGCTGCAGCTGCTCGTCCTCGGGACGGTGCTGGGGGTGGGGTTGGGGGTGCTGGTGGGCGTCGTCGGGGCTGTGCGCCAGCACCGGTGGTTCGACCGTGTGACCACACAGGGGTCGTTCGTCGTGCTGGCCACACCAACATTCGTGGTCGCGGTGCTGCTCATGGTCGGTGCGACCCGGCTCAACGAGGCCGCCGGGCGGCAGGTGATCCGCTTCACCGGGCAGTACACCCCCGGGCACGAAGGCTGGGCGGCGGTGACCGACAGGGCCTCGCACCTGGTGCTGCCGACCCTGGCGCTGGTGATCGGGCTGGTCGCAGCCTTTTCGCGCTACCAGCGCGCGGCCATGCTCGACGTGCTCGGCACAGACCTGGTCCGTGGGGCGCGGGCTATGGGGCACACCCAACGTTCGGCCCTGGTGCGCCACGGGGTGCGGGTGGCGATGGTCCCCATGTCCACGCTGGCGGTGTACACCGCCGGGATGGTCCTGGCCGGGGCGACGATCACCGAGCTGGCGTTCAGCTGGCACGGGATGGGTGAGTACCTGCTGCTCGCAGCGCAGCGCGGGGACGTCAACGCCGCCGCGGGGACTGTCGCGTGCACCGCCGTGCTGGTGCTCGTCCTGGGGATGGTCGCCGACGTGCTGTACGCGTGGCTCGACCCGAGGGTGCGCCTATGACCACGACGAACGACGTGCGCCCCCTGCTGGCGTCGGTCATCCGCCCGTCGGGCGGGGTGTGGTCGCGTGTGCTCACCAGCCGCCAGGCGTGGGTGGGGGCGACGATGCTCCTCACGCTGGCACTGTGGGCGCTCGTCGGACCGGCCTTGCACCCCTGGGACGCGACCTACGTGGACCTGGCCGCTTTCGGGCAGGGGCCCAGCACCCGGCACTGGTTCGGCACCAACGACATCGGCCAGGACGTGTACGCCCAGGTGCTCGTCGGGCTGCGCAAGTCGTTGCTGGTGGGGTTGGTGGCCGCGCCGGTCGCCACCGGGTTGGCAGCGGTCGTCGGTGCTGTGGCAGGCCTGGCTGGCGGGTGGGTGGACCGTGCGCTCATGGCCGCGGTGGACCTCATGCTCGTCATCCCGGCGTTCTACCTGCTGGTCTTGTGCTCTCCGGTGCTGGCGCGCGCCGGGTGGCCCGCCTTGGCGTTGGCTATCGCGGCGCTCATGTGGATGGTCATGGCACGGGTGGTGCGGGGCCAGACCCGGTCGTTGCGCGAACGGGGGTTCGTGCGTGCCGCATGTTTTTCTGGTGCTCCGCTGTGGTGGGTGGCGGTGCGCCACGTGTGGCCGAACCTCGCGTCGTTGCTCGTCGCGGACGTGACCGTCGGGGTCGGCACAGCCGTGCTCATGGAGGCGACCATGAGCTATTTCGGCATCGGTGTGCGGGTGCCCGACGTGTCGTTGGGCACGTTGCTCGCAGCGGGCGGACCAGCGGCAGCGACCCGCCCGTGGTTGTTCTTCTTCCCCGCGTTGGCGCTGGTTGTGGCGGTGTGCGCGGTGAGCCTGGTCGGTGACGCGGTCCGCGACGCGATCGACGCAGGAGGCGCACGTGGGTGAGCCGCTGCTGGACGTGACGGACCTGCACGTGCGGTTCGGTGAGGCGTCTGCGGTGCGCGGGGTGGACCTGCGTATGTCTCCTGGTGAGGTCGTGGGGCTGGTGGGTGAGTCGGGGGCAGGAAAGTCGGCGTTCGTCTGCGGTGTCGTGGGGCTGCTGCCGCGTGGGGCGACGATGACCGGGTCGGTGCGGTTGGACAGGACCGAGCTCGTCGGGCTGGACGACCGGGCGGTGTCGGCGTTGCGCGGGCCGGGTGTGGCGATGGTGTTCCAGGACCCGCTGTCGGTCCTCAACCCGTTGCGGCGCGTCGGGACGCTGGTCGCCGAGCCGTTGCACCTGCACGACCGTTCCCTGTCGCGCCACGGGGCCGCAACCCGGGTCGACGAGCTGTTCCATCTGGTCGGGCTGCCCTCTGGCGCCCAGCAGGCGTTCGCCCACGAGCTGTCCGGGGGGATGCGCCAACGTGTGGGTATCGCCGTGGCCATGGCCTGCTCACCGCGCCTGCTCGTCGCCGACGAACCGACGACGTCGTTGGACGTGACCGTCCAGGCCCAGGTCCTCGACGTTCTGGACACCGCCCGCCAGGCATCCGGCGCCGGGTTGTTGCTGGTCAGCCACGACCTTGGCGTCGTAGCAGGCTGGGCCGACCGTGTGGCTGTCATGTACGGCGGACGTATCGTCGAACAAGCTCAGGCCGACGACCTGTTCGCCTCTCCCCAGATGCCGTACACGACCGGTCTGCTGCGCGCCGTCCCCGACCCCCGCGAGGCCCGCCGTCTCGTCCCCGTCCCCGGCGACCCGCCCGTGGCCGCGTACCTGGCCCCCGGCTGCGCTTTCGCCCCCCGCTGCCCCGCCGCCCAACGCCGCTGCACCCGCACCGACCCTCCCCTGGCCCCGCTGGGTACCGACGACACGTCGCACCTCGTAGCGTGCTGGCGGACGGGCGAGATCGGCGACGACGTCTTCGCTGTCCCGCCGCCGCGAGAACCGCAACGCCCCGCCCCCGGTGAACCCGTCCTGGAGATCCGTGACCTGCACGTGACGCACCGGCTCGACGCCGGGGTGTGGCGCCGAGGACGCCGCGGCCAGGTCGTCGCTGTCGACGACGTGTCCGTGACCGTCCGGCGCGGCGAGATCGTGGCGCTCGTCGGAGAGTCCGGCGCAGGCAAGACCAGCACCGTCGAGCACATCTTCGACGGCACACCCTCCCCGGGCACCGTCCGTGTGCTCGGCCAGGACCTGGCACAAGCCGCCCGTCCTGAGCGTCGGCGCCTACGTCGCACCGTCCAGCTCGTCGCCCAGGACGCCACCGACGCCCTCAACCCCCGTATGACCGTCGGCGCAGCCATCGCCGAACCCCTGGTCCTGGCCCGCGTCCCACGCCCCGAACGCCACGACCGCGTCGCCGAAGCCCTGACCACCGTCGGCCTGCACGGGTCCGACGCGACGGCCTACCCCCACCAGCTGTCCGGAGGCCAGCGCCGCCGCGTCACCGTCGCCCGCGCCCTGGTCACCAACCCTGAGCTGGTCGTCCTCGACGAACCCGTCGCCGGCCTGGACGTCTCTGTCGCAGCCGGCCTCCTCGAGCTCTTGGCCGACCTGCGCGACACCCGCGGCCTCACCGCTCTCGTCGTCACCCACGACCTGGCCGTCGTCCGCCACCTCGCCGACCGTGTCGCCGTCATGGCCGTCGGCCGCCTCGTCGAAGAAGCCAGCACCGAAGCCCTGTTCACAGCCCCCACCCACCCCTACACCCGCGCCCTGCTGGCAGCCGTCCCCGTCCCCGACCCCACAGCACCGCGCCCGGCCGCCTCGTTCGCCCCCGACACCGAGTGGACCACCCCCACCACCACCGGCTGCCGCCTAGCCCCCCGTTGCCCCCTCTTCGCCAACGCAGACCCCGACCAGCAAACCCTCTGCCGCACCCAACCACCCTCCCTCGTCGCGACGCACGACCCCACCCGCACCGTCGCCTGCCACTGGTGCTCCACCCCACCCGACGACCTCGTCCAACCCCCACAAGACCAGTCCACCTGAACACCAGCCAGGACCAAACAAGTCCCGCGGCCCCGGTACCCCTACCCTTCTGTTCCGTCTGCGACCACTGACACCCGCTGTCACCTGCGAGGACGTCAGCCGTGCCTCTGCCGCACACCGAGTCGGCACGACGCTCGCTCTGGTGACCGACAGGCTTCAGGTACAAGGCGTGGATCCGCGCCGACATGAACAGGAACATCACGACGATGAGCGGCGGCCGTCCAGGCTCTCCGGCGTCGAAAGGCTGATGCGGGCTGCCTGGACCGGTGAGACGGGTCAGGGCTCAGGATGGGTCGCGTCGTAACGCCAGAAAGTGCGTTGGAGCATGACCACCAGCCACAAGGCGACGACGCACAGGACGCCAGAACCCAGCGCGGCCCACTGCTCACCGACCTTCCCGGCCACCGCACCCAGCACCAGCTCGCCGATCCGGGGACCGCCAGCGACCACGACGATGAACATGCCTTGGAGCCGCCCACGGTAGGCGTCAGGCGTGGCGACCTGGAGGATCGTGGTGCGGAACACGGCGCTGACCGAGTCGGCGCCACCGCCGACGGCCAGCGCGACCAGTGCCGCGACCAGCGCCCACGGCACCAGCTGTTCGCGCTGGTGCGGCCCGGCGGCCACGAGCACGACGCCGAACGCCACCATCGCCACGCCCCACACCGTGATCGCCCAGGTGATGACCTTGCCCTGGGCGCGCAACCGGGTCAGCCCACCTGACAGCAACCCGGCCAGCACCCCGCCCACGGCCACCGCGGCGGTCAGCGCACCTGTCGTCGTCGCGCCACCGCCGATGAACCAGATCCCCACAGCGGGGAACAGCACCCGGGGCATGGCCATCATGGCGATGATGTCCACGACGAACGTCATGCGCAGGTTCGGGGTGCCGCGCAAGAACCGCAGCCCGTCGAGCACCAGCGAGAACCCGCCGCGCGAGGCAGTACCCGGTTCAGGCGGCATCGGCCCCAGCCGGGCCAGGGCGACCAGGGCGAAGGTGAACAGCACCGCGTCGAGCCCGTAGGCCGTGGCGTACCCGGCCTGGGCGACCAGCAGCGCGCCGAGCATCGGCCCGACGGTCAGCGACACGTTCCACCCCAGGGTCTGCAGCGCGTTGGCCGCAGCCATCAACTCCGCCGGGACCAGCCGGGGGATGATCACCGACCGCGCCGGGCTCGTCACCGCGTTGGCCCCCGAGCTCAGCGCCACCAAGGCGTACAAGACCACGACGTGCTGGTTGCCGACCAGTGCCTGCACCAGCAGCCCCAGCACCGCCAGCCACCCCACCAACGCCGAGGTGACCGCCACGACGCGCCGGTCGTGCCGGTCGACGATCGCCCCTCCGTACAGCCCGAACGCCACCAGCGGGACCAGCGCTGCCAACCCCAGCAACCCCACCGCCGGGGTCGACCCCGTGATCGTGTACACCTGCAGCCCCACAGCCACAACAGTCAGCTGTGCCCCCAGGTTCGACACCGTCAACCCAGCCCACAGATCCCGGAACCGCACGATACGCAACGGCCGGGTGTCGACCACAAGGCTGCGCACCCTGGCACCCTACGGGCTGTGCCCTTCACGCCGCACAGACATTCGGCTGACCCACGTGCTCTCGACCGACGTCGTCGGACGGGGTCCCGTGACAGTGGGCTCGCGTTATGGAGCCAGGGTGCCGGGTACGTCGCGACGCATGTGCAAGACCCGCCAGACGTCGATCTCGTCGTTCTTGTGGACGTAGCACACAAGG